>CAXTYP010000326.1:0-3327 GCA_964248435.1 uncultured Acidobacteriaceae bacterium
CATGGACATCGAACCGCCCCACCATCCAATCGAAACCAAGCGCGACTTCTTTCTGCACCTGTTCACCATCACCTGCGGCCTGCTGATCGCGCTGTCGCTCGAAAGCCTCGTCGAGTGGGGGCACCATCGTAGCCTGGTGCATGAAGCGCGTGAAAACATCCGGCGCGAAATCGAGGAAAACCGGAAAGTGGTTGCCGGGGACATCCGGGCCGTCAAGGAGGATGAAACCCGCTTTCACGACGACCTCACCACCGAACGCCTCCTGCGCGATCATCCGGGAGCGCGTGGTTCTTTAAACTCCGATTTCAGTTGGTCTTCGGCGAATGAGTCGGCCTGGCGCACGGCGCGCGACACCGGGGCGCTCGCCTGGATGCCGTATGCCGAGGTCCAGCGCTATGCCGATCTGTATGGCGAGCAGGAGATCGTCAACGCTCAGGCCATCCAGCTTTTCAAGCAGCAGACCGAAGCCGTGGCACCGGTGTTCACGGAAACCGACCTCAAGCAGCTGCCGAAGGAAGAGCAGGCGCGCCTCCTGCACGATACCGCGACCGTGTACGTCGATCTCCGCACGCTTGGCCAGCTCCTTCAGCAACTCGAAGCCCAGTGTTCCGAGACTCTCAAAACTAAGTAGCGGGGAGGGGTTACTCGCGAAGATACCGCCAAGCTTTTGCCAGTTGACCGCGCGTTATACTTTCTGTTGGAGACCGACCCATGGCCACAGCCCCTTACCTGCATGCCGAAGACCTGACCACCGCCGACGACTTTGGAGCGCTGGAGCAGCGCGTGATGCGCATGGTAGAGCTCGTGCACACGGAACGACGTGAACGGCAAAAAGCCGAAGAAACCGCCGCAACTCTCCAGCAACTACTCGACGAGCAGGGCCGCGAACTGGAGCGCGCGCAGGAAGAAGCCCGCACACTTGGCCGCGAGCGCGAAGAAGTGCGCGGCCGCGTGGAACGGCTGCTGCGCCAACTGGACGACCTGGCTTCCTGAGAACCTCCTGAACCGCCCTTCCGGGTTGTCACTGCAACACTTTTCCTGCCCCACTGCTTTTCTATCGAGAGATCATGAGCGCGCAAAACATCCGCAACGACGGCGACTATGTGACCGTCTCCATCTACGACCAGACCTACCACCTGCGCGGGCACAATCCCGAGTACATTGAGCGCCTCGCCTCCATGGTTGACGGCAAAATGCGCGCTGTCGCCGCTCATGGGGCCACCGTCGACTCGCTTCGCGTGGCTGTGCTGGCTGCGCTCAACGTTGCGGACGAACTGGTACTCGCCCAGGGCCGGCTCGAAACCCTGGCTGGGGCCGACGAAAGCAAGCGCCACCGGGCCCACTCGCTCGCCGGCCTGTTAGACGAAGTCCTGGAACCGCAGCGCCGCACCGGCTAGTCCACGGTTCGTACGGCTTTCCCACTTGCGCCAACGGCACCCCGTCAACATGGGCTTACTTCGGTGTTGCGCCAGGGGCTTGCCAACCGGCCCGCCTCCGGCTAGCATTCCCCTAGTGAGACTCGCCCTGCAAAGCAGGTAGGTTGGGTCAAGCCGGTTGAACCTATAATTCATTGAACAAGGGAGCTCGACTCGACAATTGGTTCGGTGTGCAGTGTCCGCCAGTCCGGAATGCCTAAAGAACCACGGAGAGTTCCCGCCGTCTTAGGACGGGTTCACCGGCCAGCCCGTTTACGGCCCCGCGGGGCGAGTTTTACGCTGTTTGCCTCAAGCAACAATTGTTCCCTGGTGGAAGACAATCTTCCATCCTCCGTCCGAACGTTGCCAGACCGTCGTGCGACGCGTGTGGCGATCGCCCTGCAACAGGTCGCCCTGCAATAGGTCATAGTGCAGCAGGTAAGTGTCGATTCCCACTTGCCGTATGCGAAATCCCGTTGGTTGCAGGTTCTCTTCCTGCGGCGTCCGATGACGCTCTTCCAGCAGATCGAGCACAAACGCCCGCTCGTACACCTTGCCCGACGCGCCGACCTCCCAAAAATCATCCGCAATCATCCCGTCGAAATGCGCCCGTGTCGTACCGAGCTCGGGACGGTGAAAGATCGGCTCCCGCGCCATCAGCTCGGCCAGTACCCCGGCCAGCTCGGGTGTAGCCGGCGCACTCACCGCATCACCGTTTCGGCGAACCGCTCCATCTCCTCGAGCTGCGGCGACATCTGCAGCAGCAGCAGCTCGCAGCCTGCCTCCTCAAACGCCGCGACCTGTGCTTTGACCTGCTCCGGCGTGCCGACCAGCCCCGAACGCAGGCCGCGATTCGACACGGAATAGTCTTCGAGCGATACCTTCTGCTCCAGCTTTGACCCGGCGATCCACTGCTGATAGTTCTTGTAGCCCTGCGCCGATTGCTGCACGTCCGTGATGCGGACAACCTCACGCCGCGCGGCCTCGGCCGTTTCGCGAACCACCGCATAGCCCGCGACTCCGAACGACATCGGCGGCAGCCCGGCGCGCTCACGACGCTCGCGCATGTCGGCGATCTTTTCGCTCACTCGCCCAGGCGAGTCGCCGTGCATCAGGTACGCGTCGCACTTGGTCGCGATCAGGTTCTTTGCCGTTTCACTTTCACCGCCCGCGTACAAGGTCGGTCGCGGCTGCCGCACCGGCTTCGGGCTCAGCACATTGTCGGCTACCTTGTAATACTGGCCGTCGTAGGAATAGTGCTGCCCGGCCCAGCAGCCATTCACCACGTCCAGCCACTCGTTGGTGCGCGCGTAGCGGTCTTCGTGTTGGTCGAACGGAATGCCGTACTTCGTCGCCTCGTCCGCCCACCAGCTTGAAACGACGTTCAGCGTCAGCCGTCCGCCGGCAATCCGGTCGATGTTGGCCGCCTGTTTAGCCAGCAGCGCCGGGTTATGAAACGTGGGCCGCACCGCCACCATCAGCTCCAGCGTCTCGGTCACGGCCGCCAGCGCCGCGGCGGTCGACCACGCATCGAGCGACGGCGCTTCCACACCTTTAATGTCGTTCAGGTTCAGCTCGGCGATCAGCGAAACGTCGTAGCCGAGCTGCTCGGCCCGCAGCGCCAGCTGCTTTGTGTACGCCCAGCTCGCTTCCATGGCTTCGTCGTCCACGTTGCGCAGCCAGCCGCCGAAGACCGGCATCCAGAACCCGAAGCGCATCAGCGCACCCCTGCGGCTTGTCCGATCCCCAGCAGGGCATCGTTTTTGCTGTGCCACTGTGCTGCGTCGGCCCGCGCCGCTTCCACCGTCAACCAGTCCACCAGGCGCACAAACGGGTCAAAGCCCACCACGCGCTCGCCGTCCGCGACGAAGTTGGAAAGCGCGTTGATGTCGTAATAAAGAGGCACGGCGTT
>CAXTYP010000327.1:0-3308 GCA_964248435.1 uncultured Acidobacteriaceae bacterium
GAGCAAGTCCTTGCCAGCGCGGAAGCTCCCATATTAATTTGCGATTATGACGGAACGCTGGCACCATTTCATCAAGAGAAAATGCAGGCCGTGCCGTACCCCGGCGTGACTGAACGACTCACCGCCATCGCGGCGGGACCAACAAGAGTAGCGCTGGTTTCGGGCCGGCCTGTTCGCGAGCTGCTGGCGTTGCTCCCTTTGGCCAGCGACCTTGAACTCTGGGGCATGCACGGGCGCGAACATCGAGCCCTGGACGGCAGGATCACCCTGTTGGAACCTAGCATTCCCCAGCGCGAGGCCTTGGACCGCGCCGAGCACGAGCTGAGGGCAGCAGGACTGGAAGATACGACAGAGCGCAAAATTGCTAGTGTCGCCCTTCACTGGAGAGTTTTTGCAGGCGACAAAGGCAGGGTTACCGAGCTACAAGAGCAGTGCTGCGCGATCTTTTCGACCTTTGCCGGCGATCACTCACTGGCCCTGCTGCCCTTTGATGGCGGCCTCGAGCTGAGAGCAACCGACCAAACCAAGGGTCACGCCATCGCAGCCTTGTTGGATGGGGCCACTCCCGCTGCTTCGGCATTTCTCGGCGACGATACTACCGACGAGGACGGCTTCGAAGTAATACGCGCCCAGGGCGGCCTAGCTTTGCTGGTGCGCGAGCCCGTTCGCCCATCGCGTGCTCCGTATTCCCTTTGCCCACCCGGCGAACTGCTCCATTTCTTCGATCAGTGGCAGGGTTCGATTGCGCCCGCCAGGAGACCGGCTCAGCCACCCGTACACTAGAAAAGGCCCAAGCGATGAAGCGCGAACTTGTCATCATATCGAACCGTCTGCCCCTTTCATTCGAGAAAGGCCCGGACGGACTCTGCGCCAAGCAAAGCAGCGGCGGCCTGGTGACCGCGCTTGAACCGCTTCTGCGGGAGCACGGCGGCATATGGATCGGGTCTACCGGCACCGAGCAAGACCCTGAAGCAGCCCGGCAGATTCGCGAAGAACTTTCCACTCTTGCAGAGCAGCATCACTATCGGTACGAGCCCATTGCGCTGACGGCGGAGGAGCAAGCCAAGTACTACGAGGGCTTTTCCAACGAGATCGTTTGGCCGCTTTTCCATGACCTCCAGTCCCGTTGCAACTTTGACCCGACCTACTGGGAGTTTTACCTCCGCGTAAACACCCGGTTTGCCGATTGCGCCGCAAAGGTCGCTCGAAAGAATTCCCTGATCTGGATCAACGACTACCAATTGATGCAGGTGGCCCCGGTCCTCAGGCAGCTTTCGCCTGAGGCACAGCTTGTTTTTTTCCTTCACATTCCATTCCCGCCACCCGACATCTTTGAGAAACTGCCTTGGCGCCGGCAGGTGCTGGAAGGCCTTTTGGCACACAACGTTGTCGGGTTTCAGACTGCCCGCGATGTCAGGAACTTTGTCGCGTGTCTCCGGGCTTCCCTGCCCGAGGTCACGCTGACGCGTAAATCAGGCGAGATTCGCATCGCGCGGACTGGCGGCGGTGAGACCCTGATCGGCGCCTTTCCTATCTCCATCGATTTCAACGATTTTGAGCATGCTTCCGATTCCGACGATGTACGCCGAAGGGTAGCCGCCCTTCGAACGAAGCAGTCAAAGAACATGGTGACCGTTCTCGGCATCGATCGGCTTGACTACACCAAGGGAATCCCGGAACGCCTCAAGGCTTACGGCCTTTTTCTGAGCCGGCACCCCGAGCTTCATCGCAAAGCGCAGCTCATCCAGATCGTGGTGCCCAGCCGCGAATCCATCCCCGGCTACCAGGTTCTAAAAGGCGAAATTGAGCGCCTGGTCACCCAGGTAAACGGCGAGTTTGCCGAGCCGGGCTGGGTGCCCATCAACTACATTCATCGCCCCCTGGCGCGCACCGAGCTCCTCGCACTTTACCGCGCGGCCCAGGTGGCTTTCATCACACCGCTCAAAGACGGCATGAACCTGGTGGCCAAGGAATACTGCGCCTGCCGTCACGAAAATGACGGGGTGCTGATCCTGAGCGAATTTGCCGGGGCAGCCACGGAACTCAAACTGGGCTCAATGCTGGTCAACCCGTATGACCAGAGCGCTGTCGCTTCCGCTTTGGCAGAAGCCGTCACCATGGATCTGCCGGAACAGCGCCGCCGGATGACACGTTTGCGCAACCAGGTCCGCAAGAGCAATCTGGCTGCCTGGTTGGGGTGTTTTCTCGCGCAGGTCGAAAGTGTCGAGGAGCAGGCCACTGTCTAGCGCCGCGCCGACGCAGATCGCGCCCAGGCCCGCTTTTGCTTACCTGGCCGACAGCTATGTCTTTCATTGGAACCTCGCCTCCTTCCGTACGGACTGGTTTCTCGTGCTGGCCGTCGCTGTTTGTCTTTTCACGGGCATTGGCATGGGACATCCAGCGGCCGGCATGATCGCCGCTGGTGGCGCCATGACCGCCGGCTTCGGCCCCAAGCAGCACATCAACGGCTCCAAGCTTTTACCGGTCCTGTTTGTTACGCTCGGTATGGGTTTCTCCACTTTTGTCGGCATGGTGGCGGGCCATACCAATTGGACCATCACCCTGATTGCCGCTGGGTTCGGCTTCGGCTACGGCATGCTGTCCAAGCGCGAAGCCGGCTACAGCTGGGTAGGCCAGCAATGCGTGGTCGCCCTGCTGGTCGCCTCGGCTTTTCCATTTTCCCCGCGAGATGCCAGCGTGCGTGCCTTGCTGATCACCGCGGGCGGTCTCGTACAGCTCCTGCTTTCCGCTACCATGTTGCGCGCGCTCGGCGAACTCCACAAGCGGGTCCGTGAGCTTGCGACCTATGTTCACCAGGAACAGCAGGCACTTCGGAGTACGTACCTGGCCGCTGTTCTTTCGCTCAAGCACCGCCAACTGCGCGATTCGGCCCTGCCCTATGCCCTCCGACTCACCGCTGTGCTCGCCATCAGCACGGAGATTTACCGGCAGCTTCACTTTGCCAGCGGCTATTGGATTCCCATGACAGCCCTGCTGGTACTTCGCCCCGGCATCTCGGACACTGCCAGCCGCGCCATCGCGCGCACCCTCGGCACCCTGGCCGGGGCCCTGCTTTCCAGCATCTTTCTGCTCTACATCCACCCTGCACCGGTCGGCCTCGCCTGCCTGGTTCTGCTGTTTACCTGGCTTTGCTACAGCGTGCTCAACGTCAACTACGCCTTGTTCTCGCTTTTCATTACCTCCTACATTGTATTTTTGTTGTCGCTCAACAACCTCCCGGGGCCTGAGATCGCGCACCGGCGCTTTATTTGCACCGCCTTGGGCGGCGCGATCGCATTGTCGGTCCG
>CAXTYP010000328.1:0-3302 GCA_964248435.1 uncultured Acidobacteriaceae bacterium
GCAAGGGGGCCGCGCCAGCCAGGGGCTCGAGCACACCCGCCTCCCCGGGCAGGGTGACAGAGGTCGCGTCCACGTCCAGCAGGATGTGTTCCGGCGTGACCACGCGCACCTTTAGGCGATTTGGGTCAAACTGGACCGGGTTTGTGCGGGCCGGGTCCGTGCGTGACGGGTTCGTGTTTGTCGTCTCAGCCATACGGTTTACTTCTGCGCTTTCAGCTTTTCAGCCGCTTCCAGCACGTCTTCAATCGTGCCCTTGAGGTAAAAAGCCTGCTCGGGAACATCGTCGTGCTTGCCTTCGATGACTTCCTTGAACGAGCGCACCGTGTCGGCCAC
This sequence comes from uncultured Acidobacteriaceae bacterium, assembly GCA_964248435.1. Lineage (GTDB taxonomy): Bacteria > Acidobacteriota > Terriglobia > Terriglobales > Acidobacteriaceae > EB88. The sequence goes on from CAXTYP010000328.1 coordinate 334, forward strand.
CTTGCAGTACGAGCCCGGAATCCCAGTGAACTGCTCGGCGACATGGAAGGGCTGCGACAAGAACTTTTGCACCTTGCGCGCCCGGTTGACGGTGAGCCGGTCTTCTTCCGACAGCTCGTCGATGCCCAGGATGGCGATGATGTCCTGGAGATCCTTGTAGCGCTGAAGAATGCGCTTGACGCCCTGCGCGACGTCGTAGTGCTCCTGCCCGACGATGCGCGGCGACAGGATGCGCGAGGAGGACGCGAGCGGATCGACGGCCGGGTAGATGCCGAGCTCGGAGAGCGGCCGCGACAATACCGTGGTCGCGTCGAGATGGGCAAAGGTCGTGGCCGGCGCGGGATCGGTCAAGTCGTCGGCAGGCACATACACGGCCTGGACGGAGGTGACAGACCCCTTTTTGGTCGACGTGATGCGCTCCTGGAGCTCGCCCATTTCGGTCGAAAGATTGGGCTGGTAGCCGACGGCTGAAGGCATGCGGCCCAGCAGCGTCGAGACCTCGGAGCCTGCCTGGGTGAAACGGAAGATGTTGTCGATAAACAGCAGCGTGTCGGCGCCTTCCTCATCGCGGAAGCTTTCCGCGATGGTCAGCGCGGACAACGCAACGCGAAGACGCGCGCCTGGCGGCTCGGTCATTTGGCCGTAGATCAGCGCGGCCTTGGACTTCGGCAGGTCATTGAGGTCGATGACGCCGGCCTCCTGGAACTCAAGCCAAAGATCGTTGCCCTCACGGGTGCGCTCGCCCACGCCCGCAAACACGGAAAAACCACCGTGCTTGGTCGCAACGTTGTTGATCAACTCCTGGATAATGACCGTTTTGCCGACGCCGGCCCCACCGAACAATCCGATCTTGCCACCCTTCAAAAACGGCTGGATCAGGTCGATGACCTTGACGCCCGTTTCAAACATCTCCTCCGACGTGGACTGCTCCTCGAACGACGGGGCCGAGCGGTGGATCGGCATGTACTTGGTCGCGGGTACCGGGCCAAGCTCATCGACCGGCTGGCCGATGACATTCAGGATGCGGCCAAGCGTCGGGCGGCCGACCGGCACCATAATGGGCGAGCCGGTGTCAATCACCGTCATGCCGCGCACCATGCCCTCAGTCGCTTCCATCGCGACGCAGCGCACCCGGCCATCGCCGATGTGTTGCTGTACTTCAAGCACCACGTTGATGGGGCTGGGGACCTTGAAGCCGTCGCTCACCACACGCAATGCCTGGTAAATACTCGGCATCTTTTTCGGGTCGAACTGCACGTCGACCGCGGGGCCCGAGATCTGGACCACCTTGCCGGTATTCGCCGGGCTGCTCTCGTGGTCCTGCCCGCCTTCGCCGTAGTGCTCGGCCATGGTGTCGGGTCCTGCCTGTGATACTGCTGCCTGTTCTGCCATAACACACTCTCCGTTCGAGACCCCGGGGCGGTTTAAACCGCCGCCGCGCCCGAAACAATCTCGATGATTTCCTTGGTGATCGCAGCCTGGCGGACCCGGTTCATGGTCAGCGTCAGGGCGTCGATCATATCGGATGCGTTGCCGGTCGCAGCATCCATCGCGGTCATGCGCGCCGCATGCTCGCTGGCGACTGACTCAAGCATCGCGTAGTACAGCAGCGACGACACAAATCGCGGCAGCAGCGAGCCATACACCTCGGCCGCGGGCTGGTCGTACCCGTAGTCCACGTTTGCCGTGCCGAAGCGCCGCGATTCGTCCTCATACTGCGCGCGAACCGCGTCCTGCTCTTCATCGCGCAACGTCAGCCCGGCCGACAAGGCGGCTTCCGCCGTACGTTCGCGCTCTTCGCGCGTCTGCTCCGTGCTGCTTGCCACCTCGGGCTCGGCCAGCGCGCCCCCGGGGGAGGAAACCAGCGGCAGGATGCGCTCGACGACCACGCGCTGCGAAAGGACCGACTGGAACGAGTTGTACGCGAGGTACACGGCATCGATCTCGCCCGCACCATAGCGAGCGACGATATCTTCGCCCAGCAGCCGCGCATCTTCAAACCGCAACTTGTCGAGCGCAACGCGCGACGCCGGCTCCGAACCCAGGAACTCGACCTCGCCCGCGCGCGACCGGGATGGACGGCCACCGTCACTCGGCGCCGCGAAGGAAGCCGTCGGGTAGCGGCGGCGTAGAAAGTCACGCCCCTTGCGCCCCACCGCTTCCACGTCGATCTGCTTGCCCCCGCTGCCGCCCGCGCTGTTGGCGGCGACAAACTGGGTGGCCGCGCGAACGATGTTGGTGGAAAACGCGCCGGCAAAGCCTTTATCGCCCGTGATCAGGAGCAGCAGGACCGTTTTTTCAGGACGCGCGGCCAGCAACGGGCTCCGCAGCTCGTTGGTGGCGGGATCGATCGCCTCCACGCGGCGACGCAGCGACGCCAACACACTGGCCAGCATCACGGCGTATGGGCGCGCATTGGTCATGCGCTCCTGCGCACGACGCAGCTTCGCCGCGGCCACCATCTTCATGGCCTTGGTGATCTGGCGCGTGTTGCGGACGCTGCGGATGCGGCGCCGAAGATCCAGTACATTCGCCATGCTGCCCCTGCCTCCCTTTCCTGCACTTTGATACGTTTAGTGCGCCGCTTCACCCGGCTTTTGCCGCTCTTCCATGCGGATGCGGAACTCCTTTAGCTCCTGCACATCCTTGAATAGAAGGCTTCCATCAGGCGGTCGAAACGCCGCTCCATCTTGCCGTCCAAAGCGATCCATCTTGCCTTCAAATGAGTCCATCCGGCTATGAACGCGTTCCAGCTTCTCCTCGACCGAAGACAGTCTGACCGCCAGTGCCTTCAGATCCTGAGTGACAATGTCCTGCAACAGCTTGCGTATATCGCGGACCACCGAGAGTTTGTCGCCAGAGCTCATCGTGACTTCCCTCCGTCCAGAATACGCAAGCCGCCCAGTCTAGCGCGTCACCCCTTGCGTCTGGTTCGAGCCCGCCCCGCCGCCCGGCGTGGTCGCGGCCCC
>CAXTYP010000329.1:0-3298 GCA_964248435.1 uncultured Acidobacteriaceae bacterium
CCCGAGTCCGCGCACAAGCAGGCCGTGCCCGACGCACCCGCCGCCGGCAGGGATGTGTACTGCGAAAAGCCCATGTCGCACCCGCTCTCTGACGGCGAAGCCAGGGTGCGCGCCGTCGGAACCAGCCGCAACTACGTCCAGGTCGGCTCGCAGCGCGTGTCGTCGGCGCTGTTCGGGCAGGCCCGGCAGTTGTTCGCGCAGGGTGCCGTTGGCGACCTGCTCCAGGTCGAGCTGGAGCTGGGCCGCAACTCGCCCGGCGGCGCGTGGCAGTACCCCATCCTGCCCGACCTGTCGCCCGCGACCCTCGACTGGGATGCCTGGCAAGGGCAGGTAGCCAAAAAGCCGTTCGACCCCATCGTCTTCCATCGCTGGCGCGCCTTCAGCCCGTACGGCACCGGCATGGCCGGCGACCTGATGGTGCATCTCGTTTCCGGCATGCAGTTCATCACGGGCATCAACGCCGCGCCCGTCGAGGCGTTTTCGGTAGGCGGCATCCGGCGCTGGCCCGACGGCCGCGATATGCCCGATGTGCAAACGACGACCTTCGTCTACGGGGCGGTTCCGGTCTCCGTCCGGCTCTCGCTCGGCACGGAAACGCCGGAGGTGACGCGCATTCTCGGCTCGCACGGCGTGCTCGAGATCGCGGGCGGCACCCTGACGTTTACACCGCAGACCGGCCTCGACAGCTCGCCCGACTATGGGTTGAACGGCTGGCCCTCCGCCTTCCACGCCGCTTACGAGAAACAGTGGCACGCCGAGCACGACCCTATATTGGCCGCCCACCCGCTCGACGAAAGCACCACCTGGCACGGTGCCAACTGGAACGACCTGAAGCCCCACCTTGCCAACTTCTTCCTTTCCGTCCGCACCCGCCAGCCCACGGTTGAGGATGTCGTCTTCGGCCACCACGCCGCCGCGGCCTGTCACATGGCCAACGCGTCGTACTTCGAAAGGAAAGTGATCGTAAGCAGGCCGCAACAAGCCTGAACCGGCTTTGACCGGGGCCGGGTTTGACCCCTCGCCCCCGGAACCATACCCTAAGAAGGTGCCTCCCACTCCTTTTCGAGGTGCCCGACCATGCTCATCACCCTGCTTGATCTTGAACGCGAACCTGTTCACTACGACACATCGTTTCCGCCCGGCGGCGTCGACTTCGGCGAGGACGTGGAACAAGAGGGCCCCGTGCACGCCGCGGGCCAGGCCGACCTGCTTGAAGAACACCGCGGCCCCAAGGACATCGTCCAGGACATTCGCATCCGGGGCAGCTTTCGCGGCCTGTTCCGCGTTCCCTGCGCCCGCTGCCTTGACCCCGTCGAGCACACGCTCGGGGGCGACTACGATGTTTTGTTCCGGCCGATCGGGGTCGATTCCGACGACCGCGAGCATGCCATCGGCACGTCCGAAACCGAAATCGGATATTATGAAAACGGCAGTGTTCTGCTTGAAGACGTCCTGCGCGAACAGGTGCTCCTGTCCCTGCCCGCTCGGACGCTTTGCCGCGAAGACTGCAAAGGAATTTGCCCGCGTTGCGGGGCCAATGGGAACAACGACCCCTGCTCCTGCGAGGACCTGCCCGCGGATCCGCGGTGGTCGGCTCTCGGCGATCTGCGCAGCCGGATGAAAACAGTTTAAAAGCATCCAGCGCGGCCTCCTTTTCGGCGCGCCCATGGACTGCTGAAAGGGATCTGCCGTGCCTAACCCGAAACGCCGCCACTCCAAGGCCCGCTCCTCCAAGCGCCGCGCCCACGATTTTCTGACCGCCACCGGCTTGTCCGAGTGCCCCAGCTGCCACGAGCGCAAGCTGCCCCATCGCGCCTGCGGCAAGTGCGGCGTGTACAAAGGCCGCACCGTGCTTGAAACCAAGGAAGCCAGCTAGCCATTCCGCAAAGCATGCTGACCGACATCGCCGTCGATGCCATGGGAGCCGACAAGGCACCCGAACCGGAGATTCGCGGAGCCATCGAGGCTGCCCGCGAGTTGCCGGTGCGTGTGCACCTGGTTGGCCCCGCGGATCGCCTGCGTCCCCTGCTGGAGGAGACACTGGCCGGCGAACGGCTGCCGATCGAGATCGTCCATGCCAGCGAATCGGTCGCGATGGATGAAAAAGCCACTCTCGCCATCCGCAAAAAAGACAGTTCCATGCGCGTCGGTCTCCGGCTGGTGCGTGAAGGCAAGGTCGCCGGCTTTTTAACCGCCGGCAACACTGGCGCTGCCATGGTGACGGCCAAAATGGTGCTCGGCGCGCTGCCCGGTGTGGATCGCCCGGCGCTTGCGGCCGTGCTGCCCACCACTGCCGGCTCGCCCTGCGTGCTGCTTGATGTCGGTGCCAACGTCGACTGCCGCCCGCACAACCTGGTGCAGTTCGCCGTGATGGGCGAGTTATATGCGCGGTCTGTGCTCAGGATCGCGCGCCCGCGCGTGGGCCTGCTCTCGATCGGCGAAGAAGAAGGCAAGGGCAACGAACTGACGGGCGACGCTTTTCCTCTGCTCAAGGCGCTGCCATTTCAGTTCATCGGCAACGTGGAAGGCCGCGACATCTACAACGGCCACGCCGATGTGATCGTGTGCGACGGTTTTGTCGGCAACGTCGCGCTCAAAACCAGCGAAGGCCTCAGCCGTCTGGTCCGCGACATGCTCAAGGACTCGCTCCGGCACACGGTCACCGCGCAGGTCGGCGCGTTGCTGTCGCGCAAGGCTTTTTCAACGTTTAAGCGCCGCATGGACCCTTCCGAGTATGGCGGAGCGCCACTGCTGGGCGTTCGCGGCGTTTGCATCGTCGGCCACGGGTCGTCCGACGCCACCGCCATCCGCAACGGCATCCGCGTCGCCGCAGAGTTCGCCCAGGCCGGGGTCAACGGGCTGATCGAGTCCGAGCTGGCCGGGCAGCCCGTTCCTTAGCGCGTCCGCCCAGCATGCCCTTGTACCTCGCGTTCGATGTCGGCGGTACCAAGACGGCAGCCCTGCTCGCCGACGACACGAAGATCCTGGCCCGAGCCTCCGGCGGCAGCATCAAAACGCTGCGTGTATCGCCGTTCGAGGCTGCGGCCCATCTCGCGGACGTCCTCGCCGCACTCGAAACACAGTCCGGTCTCACTCTCCGAGGCCGCGTCGCGCGCACCTGCGTCGGCTCCTCCGGCATGTCGGCCCCATCCGTTCGCCGCTGGCTGCAAACAGCTTTGACCGAGGCCGTTGGCGGCGAGTTGCTGTTGTTCGGCGATGAAGCGATTGCCATTGATGCGGCATTTCAAGGCCGTCGCGGGGTGCTCGCGATCGCCGGTACCGGTTCCAATATCGTGGG
>CAXTYP010000330.1:0-3296 GCA_964248435.1 uncultured Acidobacteriaceae bacterium
CTGGTGGAAGAGCGCCTGCGCGCGCGCGGGCTCGATCCCTCGGTCGTCCTGGGTGACTTTCACCGGTTGGACGCGCACCGTCGCGCTCGCATCACGCAAGCGGAAAAGCTCAAGGCTGAGCGCAACAGCTTGTCCGACGAGGTAGCGCGCGCCCGCCGTGCCGGCACCGATGCGACGCCGATCATGGACGAGGTACGTCGGCTGAAGGCCGAGGGCGAGTCGCTGGAGCGCGCTGCTGCTGAGGCGGAGGAGCAGTTGCGCGTGACCCTGGCGGCGCTCCCGAACCTGCCCGCCGCTGATGTGCCGCCCGGGGTGGACGAGCACAGCAACATAGAGATGAAGCGCTGGGGCGAGCCACGGGTGTTTGACTTCGAGCCGAAACCGGGCGGGGAGCAGGGCGGTTTCGTACCGAAACCGGACGGGGAACAGGGCGATTTCGTACCGAAACCGGGCTGGGAGCAGGGCGGTTTCGTGCCGAAACCGCACCATGAACTCGGCGAAGCGCTGGGCATTCTGGACCTCCCGCGCGCGGCCAAGCTGTCGGGCTCGCGCTTTTCGGTCCTGTGGGGCGATGGAGCGCGGCTGGAACGGGCGCTGGCCCAGTGGATGCTCGATGTGCAAACCCGCGAGCACGGCTACCTGGAGGTGGCGCCGCCGCTGATGGTCAACAGCCGGTCGCTGTTCGGCACGGGCCAGCTACCGAAGTTTGCCGACGACCTGTTTCGCTGCGCAACGCACGAGACGTACGAGCCGGGCGTGCTGAAAGACAGCGACCACTGGCTGATTCCGACGGCCGAGGTGCCGCTCACCAACCTGCTGCGCGATGAGATCGTAGAGGCCTCCAAGTTGCCGATCTCGCTCACCGCCTGCACCGCCTGTTTTCGGTCCGAGGCCGGCTCCTATGGCCGCGATATGCGCGGCATCATTCGCCAGCACCAGTTCACTAAGGTGGAGCTGGTGAAGTTTGCCCATCCTGAGCACAGCGCGGACGACCACGAGCAGATGACGCGTGACGCGGAAACCATCCTGGAACGGCTGGAGCTGCCGTACCGCCGCATGCTTTTGTGCGCGGGGGATATGGGCTTTTCGGCCGCGAAAACCTATGACCTGGAAGTCTGGCTGCCGGGGCAGAATGCGTACCGCGAAATCTCGTCCGTTTCGAACTGCGAAGCGTTTCAAGCGCGGCGCGCCAACATCCGCTTCCGCAACGCCAAGGGCAAGGCCGAGCCCCTGCACACCCTGAATGGCTCCGGCCTGGCGGTCGGGCGCACGTGGGTGGCGGTGCTTGAAAACTATCAGCGCCAAGACGGGTCCATATCGGTACCCAGGGTATTGCAGCCGTACATGAACGGGCTGGAAGTGATCACGTTCTTGAAAAGTTTTTAAAGTTCACACCCCACGAAGTGGGCGCCAGCCGCGCAGGCGGTTTTGAAGGTGTTATGGGATTGATCAAGAGCTACATCTTTTGGAAGTACGAACGCGGCAGCCTTCATTACGACGTGATGGTGTCGCTCATTCTTTTGTTTATTTTTGTCACGCCGCACCTCTTCTCCTACCGCGACCACCCGGTAGCCGACCACCTGTCGCCGTCGACGGTGCTGGTGCGTCCGACGGTATCGGGCGCGATCTACGAGGTGCCGGCCGACCAGGTGCACCCGGCGACCGGCGTGCTGGCGCGGCAGATGGAAGCGCCGCTCGCGCTCGCCATCGCCCCGGTTTCGGGCCCGGTCACGATCGATCGCTGGGAGTCGCTGAAGGACGACAGCGGGGCAATCACGGCATACAAGGTATGGGCTCACCGATGAAAACTGTAACTCTGGCAGCACTGGCCCTTTTGGCCTCAACGGCGTACGCGCAGGACACCCCGCTCGCGAAAGTGCTGGCGCAGATGGATGCGTCGGCGGCGAAGTTTCAAAGCGCATCCGCGCGTTTCATCTGGGACCAGCTCACGGCCGTGGTGCAGGAGCACGATATCCAGAAAGGCACCATTGCGTTTCGGCGGGGGTCGGCCGGCACTGCCATGGTGGCGCACGTGGAGACCGAGGATGGCCAGCCCGCGCCGAAAGATGTTTTGTTCCGCAATGGCGAGCTCGAGCTGTATCAGCCGGCTCTGAAGCAGGAAACGGTGATGCACGCCGGCGCGAATCGCGAGCAGTTTGAAAGCTTCGCGACGCTCGGCTTCGGCGGCAGCGGCAAGGATTTGCAGGCGAACTGGAACGTGACCTACGAAGGCCCGGATACGGTGGACGGCGTGCCCGTGGCCAAGCTGAATCTCCAGCGGAAACATCCCGCGGCAAACGATCTGTTCAGCAGGATCGAGCTTTTTCTCGATCCCGTGACCGACACCTCGCGCCGGCAGATTTTCTACAACCCCGGCGGCGATACGCGCACGGCGACCTACTCCGACATCAAGCTGAACGCGGTCCCGGAAAGCACGTTTACGCTGAAGGTCCCGAAGGGGACGCAGGTGATCCAGAAGTAGCGCGGGCGCGCCGTGAGACCAGCATCGAGCCGGCAAGCGCCAGGCCGCCCAGCACCAGCACCACCGGGTAGCACTCCAGCGTGTAGCGCGGCTCCGGCGCTTCAATGGTAAGCAGCAGCAGGCAGCGCAGCAACACGAAGCCGGCAAAGACGGCCAACATGGGCGGCCTGCGAAAGGCACCGATGACGGCCAGCACGAGATAAGCGGCATTCAGCACGGCGAAGCCCCAGGCCAGCACCGTATCCGGGCCTTCCGGGCCGTAGCGCCACCAGCGTGGGTCGATGTTGAACAATTCGACACGCGGGCGAAACCACATGTCGAACAGCCGCAGCAAAGGCAAGCCCACGTAGTAGCGCACGGGGTGCGCGCTGATCCGCTCCGCTGCGAGCCCGTTGAAGCGGGCGTCGAGCGCGGCAGTCATGGTGGTGTCGCGGTTGTAGTCGCGCAGCAGGTCGGCGGTTTCCCGCCATTCGGCCCCGGAGTCAAAGGCACGGCTCGGGAGGTCGTCGACGGCGATGGGCGCGTCGTCCGCCGCCCAGTACACCTCGATAGTGCATACCAGGTCGGCGCAGACGGTCTTGGTCCAGCGCTGGAAGCCGGGGTTGGTGCGCTCGCCGGGGTCGGTCGCGTAGCGCGGGGCCAGCGGCTCGAAAACATGAAATGTATGCCAGTTGCGGTAGGCCCATGGCGCAAAGGCCAGCAGGGAAACAAGCGCGCCGGCGGCGGCAAGGGCAAGCCCGCGTCTTGTTCCAAGCCCGGGCTCGCGGCCCTGTGAACCGGGCCGGCTGTAAAAGATCAGGGCCGCGCACAGTGT
>CAXTYP010000331.1:0-3284 GCA_964248435.1 uncultured Acidobacteriaceae bacterium
AGTGCCATGCCCGCCCACCCTTCCCCCATGCGCAATGCGCTCGCGTTGCTTGGTTTTCTCGCGGCCTCGCTCGGCACGGGCGCCTTGGGTGCTTCGCTCGCGACTCGCGGCTTCCGAAGCTGGTACGGCACACTCCACCGGCCGCCGCTCACCCCACCCCCCTGGGTGTTTGCGCCGGTTTGGACGCTGTTGTACGTCCTGATCGCGGTTGCTGCCTGGCTTGCCTGGCGTACCCGAACCTCCACTTGCCGCGACTCCGGCCTGCGCATGTGGGCCGTGCAGCTGCTCGTCAACTTCGCCTGGACGGGCGTGTTTTTCGGCCTGCGCTCCCCGCGGGTCGCGATCTTCGACCTCGTGCTGCTGATCCTTTCGATCGTGCTCACCATGCGGCCCTTTCGCACGATCCGCCCGCTGGCGGCCGGGCTGCTCGCGCCTTACCTGGCATGGTGCTGCTTTGCGCTTTACCTCAACGTGGGCATCGCGCTGCTGAACCGCTGAGCCTGTTTTCGCGAGAGAATGGAAGCATGGCGACCGATAAGCAAACCGGCGAGCTCCGTCTAGACAAGTGGCTGTGGGCGGCGCGCTTTTTTAAAACCCGCGAGCTGGCGGCCTCCGCCTGCGATATCGGTCGCATCGAGGTGAACGGCCAGCGCGCCAAGCCGTCTCGCGCGGTACGCGTCGGGGACAAGCTCCAGGTAAAAAACGAGGCCGGCACGTTTGGGGTGGAGCTGCTGGAAGCAAGCGGCATGCGCGGGCCCGCTGCCGTTGCGCAGGGGATGTACCGCGAAAGCGAGGAAAGCCGCGCCGGCCGCGCGCGGGAAGCAGAAGAACGTAAAACCCTCGGGCTCGACCAGCTGGCCGGCGCAGGCCGCCCGTCCAAGCACGACCGCTCCGCCCGCGACCGCCTGCGCGGTCGCGGGTAATTGTTCAAGGACCGAGCCACCCGCTGAGAGCTCATCTGAACTGCTGAAATGTCACCTGGATATGGATCGCAACCGGCACCGGCCTGCCATCCAGCGTCGCGGGTTCAAAGCGGTACTGGGCAATCGCCTTGATTGCGTTCTCGTCCAGACTCACGGCTGCATCGCGCATTTTTGCGGGAACTTGCTCGGACATCGAGCGGAACACCTTGATGTCGTGCGGAAGGCCATCGATTCCAACTGTCACGGTAAGGTCACTCACTCCGCTCAGCTTCTTACGTCTAGCCTTGTCCGTGTACTCGGGATCTGCCGCGTGAAGGACTTTCGGCGGGGTCATCCCGATACCGGGTTTGTACTCCATCGGCTGATCAGCTGCACTTTGTGTCTGGGCTTGGGCAGGCGCCACAGCCCGGTCCGAGCCCTGCGCCAGCAGCATGGAAGAACTACAAACGATGGAGACGGCCAGCAAAATCCTTATCAGTCCCATAATTCTTCCTCATTTCTTTCTTCGGCAGCGCCCTAAGAAGGCTGAGCGGCTTTCATTGTCGGGCAATCACCACCTGCAAGACGGCACCAGCGATTGTCAGAGCATTTCATGTTTGCATACATCCATCTATTGCTCCCACAGCGCTTTGTAGGGAAAACGCCGTTTCGCCCCGCGAATCAGCTTCTCTCACCAGAGGCCGTAATTCATCTCAACGTTGATGGAAACAGCAACAGGTTTGCCGTTCAACATCGAAGGCCGGAAGCGAAACTGCTTCACAGTCTCCACCGCATTTTGATCCAAGCCCTCGGCAGCGGAGCGAAGCTCGGGGGCAACACTGTCGGCGATCGCGCGGGTCACTGTAACCCTTTGTGGGTTCCCGTCAGCGTCCACGACAAGCGACATCACTGTTACTCCCTTGAGTTTATTTTTGCGTGCCTCTTTTGTGTATTGGGGGTCCACGTGGTGTATCAGCTTCGGGGGGCGAAACGTCACCACCCGGCTTGTATACCTCTGGCTGTGTCGCGGCACCCTCTGCGTGAGCGGCTGGCAACACCTCCTCCGAACTTTGCGCCACCAGCACGGAAGGCCCGCAAATAATCCACCCGGCTAAAAACATATTCCTCAGCTTCATAACCTTTCCCCTCATCCGTTACTTCGGCAGCGCCCCGGGAAAGCTGAGCGGCTTCGCTTCCCCAAAACTCGTAGCCAGCGGCTTGCGCGGCAGCATCGCGTCCCGCATCGCCGTGTTGTACACAAAGATCGCTTCCACCACCGCGGCCTGCCGCAGGTCATCTGGCCGCACGGCTTCCCACACGTCCATGTTCGAGTGGTGCACGCGGGTTTCATAGTCGAGCGGGTCCTGCACAAACTGGAACCCCGGCACGTCCACCGCGTCGAACGGCAGGTGGTCGGTCCCACCCGTATCGGCCACCGTCACGGTCGACACGCCAAGGTCGCCCAGCGGCGCGATCCACTGCTCAAATACCGGCGCGATCGCCACATTGCCCTGCGTGTAAATGCCGCGAATCCGACCCGACCCGTTGTCCAGGTTGAAGTAAGCCGAAATTTTGCCCTGTTCCGTCCTTTGCTCTGGCGTAAAAACCGGCGGACCACTCGGGTCGCGCAGAAAGTCCGGCACTGACGCATCGCCGGCCAGCGGCACCGTGCCGAAGTGCCGCGCCACGTAGCCGCTTGAGCCGAAAATGCCTTCCTCCTCGCCGCTCCACAGCCCGATGCGTATCGTTCGGCGCGGCTGCACGTGCAGCGCCAGCAGGATCCGCATCACCTCCATCGCGACCACCGAACCCGCACCATTGTCCGTCGCCCCGGTCCCGCTCGCCCACGAGTCCAGGTGGCCCCCCACCATCACAACTTCTTCCTTGAGGAACGGGTCGGTACCCGGAATCTCGGCGATCGTATCGAAGCCGTGCTCGTGGTCCCCCGTGAACTTCGCGTCCACGTCGGCCTCCAGCGTCACCGGTACGTGCGCCGCCAGCAGCCGCGTCACGCGTCCATAGTTCTCAATGGAGAGCACCAGCAGCGGCACCGGCGTCGCGTGCGCGCGCTGGTACGAGAACCAGGAGAAGTTCGCGTTTGAGTCGTCGAAGATAGTGCCGCCCTGCCCGCCGTGTTCCCCACCATCGCGGCTCGGCACCACCGCCGCCGCGACGCCTTCGTCATGCAGGAACCGGCCCAGCTTTTCGCGCTCGGGCAGCACGGTCGCGAAATACTCCTTGACATTGCCGTAGCCCGCGGGCGGCCCCAGCGGCACCTTTTTCAGCTTCGCGAGCTCGTCGTCCGACTCGCGTTCCACCAGCGCTTTGTCCAGCTCGCCGACAGGTCGTGTCTCCCCGAGTAACACCACCCTGCCCTTCAGC
>CAXTYP010000332.1:0-3282 GCA_964248435.1 uncultured Acidobacteriaceae bacterium
CTCAGCTGGGAGAGCGCCTCGTTCGCAACGAGGAGGTCAGCGGTTCGATCCCGCTTAGCTCCACCAAACTCCTTTCCAAGGAATGAACCGGCACCAGGGATTACGGACAAAAAGCCGGCCGCGGTTTAATGCGGCGCTGCCGCGACATACTGTTCCACGTCCGTGACGATTGCCGGCCTGGGCGTTTTCAGGAAGAACCCGATCACGGCGGCTGACAGGTACATCAAGGCAAAAATCCAGATGACCCCGCCGACGCCGATGTGGGGCAGAAAGATGCCGGCGATAGCAGGGCCGAGCCAGATGCTAATACCGGACCCGAGATTGTAGACCGACAGCGCGGCACCGCGGGATTGCGGAGCCAGCGTCGCCATGATCGCACCCAGGGGAACAAAGCCAGCCAGGGTGGCGCCGTAAGCCATGCCCGCGAGCATGACATAGCCGTAGTTTGCGCCGAAAAAATGCGGCACGTAGTAAAGGCCCAGCGCCGCTGCCGAGCAGCCGCAGGCACCCACCACGGTGATGATCGTGCGCCAGCCTATCTTGTCTCCAACCCAGCCCCAAAAGAGGTTGAAGAAGATGTTGGTGGCAAACATCACCGTCAAGATCTGCAGCCATTGCGGCAACGTAAAGCCAATGGTGTGGATGTAAAAGATCGGAAGAAACAGAAGAAAGCCAAACTCGGACGTCGTCGTGATGACCGCGACAATGCCGCCGAGGCCGACCTTGGGAATCTTCCACATGATGGAAATGCCGGAAAGAAGAACGCGAAAAGGGTGCTCGTCGCCGGTGCGAAGCGGACGGGAGCCGCGCGGCTCGCGAATGCCCAACATCGCGATAAAGCCGCCAAGAGCCACAAAAGCGACTGAATACCAGAGCGTGCGGTAAGCGCCATACCGTGGCACGGAGTAGCTCGCGAACAGCGAGCCCAGCGTGGGCAGGCCGCCACTGCGCGCGAACCAGAACCAGCCCACGGAGGTGGCCAGGTACCGTTGCGGCGTGATCGCGGTGACCCAGACCAGGAACCCAAAGGCGAACAGCGGGTAGCCCAGGCCACGAATGGTGTAACAAAGCAGGATCACCGGGTAGCTGCGGTGCCCAAGACCGAACGTCAGAAACGGGAGCTCAAGAAGGAGCCAGATGAGCAACCCGGCCCACATTACCTTTCGGGGGCCAAGCAGGTCGGACAGGACGCCGCTGAGCCAGGCCGCCAGCGCGGCCGCGACGCCGTACAGCGTAAACACAAGCGCGATCCTGCTCTCGCTGAAATGCAGGTCCAGCATGTAGGGCGATAAGAAGCCGGACTCCACGCCGTCGCCGATCATAAACAACAGCAGGCCGAGGAAACCGATGGCAAGCTGCGGGTGCATGCCGAGCTTTTCGCTCAGGGTTATCTTCTGCGTCATGCGGAGGCCCCTTCCCTGCTGGCAGCGGTATAGCGGCGCATTGTTTCCCGTGTGCCGAGTGTGGAAAGTGACCGGAGGGCCGCTTCGACGCCGTTTGCAAACGCCGGTTCGGCGAAGTAGGCGGGACCAAACAACGAGTGCATTGCCAGAAAGGGCCGAGGGTCGTCGCCGATCGGCGCGGCAGCGCGCTTCAGTTCGGCGGCGCGGGCATCAACGACCTCGATCGGCTTTCCGTGTTCATCGGTCGCGGACTGGAGGTACTTGATCCATGCGGCGATCACAAGAAACAGCAGGGGGGTGGGGTCGTGCTTCGCCGCCAGTTCGGCCACGGACGGCAGAACCCACTTCGGCATCTTGGCAGAGCCTTCGGAGCACAAGCGCGCGACCCGGTCGTTGATGGTGGGGTTGGCGAAGCGCTGGATCAGCGTGCGCTTGTAATCGGGGATGGAGGTGCCGGGGATCAAGGGGACCACCGGCGTGACTTCCTCCATAAAAGCCTCCACAAAGGCAAGAAACACAGGGTCCTGCATTACCTCGTGCGCAAAGGTATGACCCGCAAGCGCGCCCAGGTACGCCATGGCCATGTGGCTGGCATTTAAAAGGCGAATCTTCATCAGCTCATACGGCAGCACATCCGTGACCATCTCCGCGCCGACCTCTTCCCACGGAGGACGCGTGTTGGAAAAGGTGTCTTCAATGACCCATTGCAGAAAAGGTTCGGTCACCACGGGCCAGGCGTCTTCGATGCCGAAGTTCTGCCGCAGCTGGTCTCGGTCGGTCTGGGTCGTGGCCGGGGTGATGCGGTCGACCATGCTGTTGGGGCAGGCGACATGATCCGCGATCCAGCGGCCGAGCGCGGGGTCCTGCAGCTCCGCCAGGCCCAGCAGGACCTTGCGCAGGACGTGTCCATTGCCCTGGAGATTGTCGCAGGACATAACGGTGAAGGGCTGAAGACCGCGGTCGCGCCGGCGTCGCAGTGCCGCCGTCAAAAAGCCGAGCGTGGTGAGCGGCGAGCCGGGTTCGCGAACGTCGTGCTGGATCGACGGATGGTCGTGCGCGAACTCGCCCGTCCCTTCGTGGACGAAGTAGCCGCCCTCGGTCACCGTAAGCGAAACAAGCGCGATCTCCGGATCGGCAAGGCGCTCAATGGCTGCCTCGGGGTTTTCCGGGGCCAAGGCAAAGTCCATGATGGAACCGATGACGCGGGCTGTTTGTGAGCTGGCGCTGCGCTCCACGAGCGTATACAGGTAGTCCTGTTGCCGAAGCGCATCGCGCATGGCGCCATCCTGGGGCAACACCCCCATGCCGCACTCGCCCCAGTCGGCAAGAGCGCCACGCTCCAGCAGGTCATCGAGGTAGACGGCCTGGTGCGCGCGGTGAAACGCGCCGACGCCGATATGGATGCTGCGGGCGCGGAGCTTTCTGCGGTCGTAACCGGGCCGGCGGATGCCACTTCCAAGATCAGGCAAAGTTGCGTTTCGAAGCCGGAAACCTGGAGGAAGACCTTCTGTATCTGAACTCATGCAATTATTTTCCTCAAACAACATCAGCTGCGCGGCGCCGTCACACCCGGGTTGCCGGAGCGCGCGGCCAGTTTAAAGCCGGGTTGTGAGCTTTGTCACTTGCCGCGGGCAACTTTGTAAGCGCGTACACGGCGGCATCCTGGAGCAGGCGTCCGGGCGTGGCCCAAAAACGGGGCAACGAAGGGTCCAGATGGGGCAGGTCAGAAAGAGGTCTGCCGCCGGCTAGCCGGCTACAAGGAGCGGCGGCCCTTCAGCGAAGGCTGTGTACCGCCGAGGGTCCTGCTTCAGTGATTGCAAGGAGTTGGTGGGCGCAGCAGGATTTGAACCTACGACTTCCACCGTGTGAAGGTGGCACT
>CAXTYP010000333.1:0-3276 GCA_964248435.1 uncultured Acidobacteriaceae bacterium
GGCCGCGCGCGCGTCGCGATCTCCGGCGGCTCAACGCCCAAGGCGACCTTTGCGCTGCTCGCCCAGGAGCCCTACGCAGGCAGTATCGCCTGGGACAAGATCGACCTGTTTTTTGTGGACGAGCGCACCGTCGGCCCCGACGACCCGGACTCGAACTACCGCATGACGCGTGAGCAGCTCCTTTCCAAGGTTCCCTTGCAACCAGAGCGTGTGCACCGCATGGAGGGCGAGCTGGACCCGCAAGAAGCGGCCGCGAAGTACGAGTCGACCATTCGCCGGGAGTTTCGGTTGGAAGGTGCGGAGGTGCCGCGTTTTGACATCGTCTGGCTGGGTATGGGCGACGACGGGCACACAGCCTCCCTGTTTCCCCTCACTGAAGGTGTGCATGAGCGCGGGCGCATTGTGTATGCCAACCACGTGCCGCAAAAAGATACCTGGCGCATCACGCTGACCGCACCCGTCATCAACGAGGCGTCGGAAGTGGTCTTCCTGATCGCCGGCGACGATAAGGCAGCGCCGCTCGAGCGGGTACTTTACGGCGAATACGATGTGAACGAAACACCCTCGCAGCTGATCCAGCCGAAAAACGGTTCGCTGGTCTTTTTGCTGGACGAGAAGGCCGCCGCCAAGCTGCCGAAACCGGGCGCTGACGGCGTTGGTCACGTGGAGCTGGCGCGATGATCCTGGCCGGCGACGTAGGCGGTACCAAGGTTCATCTCGCGCTGTACTCCTTTTCTGAAGGGCAGCTGCAGCATGTCCACGATAAGCGCTTTCCCGCGCGGCAGTACGCGGGGCTTGAAGCCGTGGTGCGTGCATTTCTTGATGAAAACGGCAATCCGGAGATCACTTCCGCCTGCTTCGGGGTGCCGGGCCCGGTGCGTAATGGCCGCTTGAAGCTCACCAACCTGCCCTGGCTGCTGGACGCCCGGGAGCTGGCCCATGACCTGAACATCGATCACCTCTTCCTGATCAACGATCTTGAAGCCAACGGCTACGGGATCCCCGAGTTGACGCGCGACCAGGTGCTGACGCTTGCCCCGGGCGACACCAGTGCCCTCGGCCACCGCGGCCTGCTCTCAGCCGGAACCGGCCTGGGCGAGGCCGTGCTGATGTGGAACGGCAAGCACCACGTCCCTGTTGCGTCCGAAGGCGGACATTGCGACTTCGCCCCGCGCAACGAGCTGGAGATCGACCTGCTGCGCTACCTGCAGAAAACCCTTGGCGGCCGCGTTTCCTACGAGCGCGTCATCTCCGGGCTTGGCCTGAAGAACGTGTACGGTTTTCTGCGTGACGAGAAAAAGCTGCCGGAGTCTCCGGAGCTGCGCGACCGCATGGTGGCCGAAGACCCGAACGCCGTGATCGGCGAGCTGGGCGAGGCCGGCAAGGACGAGCTGTGCGCCCAAACCCTGGATATTTTTGTCGCGGTGTACGGTGCCGAGGCCGGCAATCTCGCGCTCAAGGTACTGGCCACCGGGGGCATTTTTGTGGGGGGCGGCATCGCTCCCAAAATCCTGACCAAGATGCAGGACGGCACCTTTCTGCGTGCTTTTACCGACAAGGGCCGCTTGAGCGAATTGCTCGTGCAAACGCCCGTCCACATCATTCTTGAAAGCCGCGCGGCGCTGATGGGGGCGGCCGCTTATGCCGAGGCGCGTGCAGCGGAAATCAGCGGCCAGTCGGTACGCATGGCCTCCAACCCGCTGAGCTAGCCGCCTCTGCTGCACTCACCGGCAGTGCAGCGGCCTTCGGGTGACCAGCACCGGCGGCGCGTACCCGCGAAGCGCCAGGACCCCGGTGCTTTCCCCAGGCGCCGATGGTCAGCCAACCTTTCAGCCAAACTGTTCCGCTAAACCGTTCCGCCAAACCGTTCCGCCAAATCAGGAGCTCTCCATCGTGCTCGCAACCTTCCGCTCTGCTGCCCTGTTCGGCCTCGCCCTGGCGGCGCCGCAACTGGCCCATGCGCATGCCGTGCTGGTCCATGCCACCCCTTCCGTTCACGGCACGGTCCGGGCCGGCAATCTCCACGTCGCGCTTCAGTTCAACTCGCGCATCGACGGCCCGCGCTGCACCCTTCTTTTGCTGGCGCCGGACGGCCAGTCGCAGCGGCTGGTCCTGGGCAAGCAGGAGGCCCCCGACAGCCTGGCCGCCGACGCCCCGGGGCTGCACCCAGGCAACTACACCCTTCGCTGGCAGGCGCTGGCCGCCGACGGACACATCACCCGCGGCGAGATCCCTTTCCGCGTTCAACCGTAAGAACTGCGCGCTCCAACGGGAAAACAGCCGTGATCTGGCTTTTGAAAGACTTCGAATTCCTCAGTGTTCTGCTCCGCGCCCTTTCGCTTTCGCTCGAGGCGTTCGCGCTCGGCGGCGTCCTGTTCCTGCTGTTCGCGGCCAGCGGCGGCGATGCTGACGACCGGCTGCGTCGCATGGACTCCCGTTTCGCGCTGCTTCTGGCGGCTTCGCAGGCGGCCTTGCTGGGACTTTCACTCGCCATGTTGATCGGCGGCTCGGGCCTTCCATTTCGGTCGCTGCTTTCGGCCACTTTCTTTGTCACCGGCATCACCGGCATCGCTGCTGCCCTGCTGCTGGCCTTGCTGGTCCGCCGCCGTCCGGCAATGGCGATCGCTCCCGCTGCCGTGGTTCTCGTCACCTCGGTCCTCGGCAGCCATGGTGCTTCGCGCCTCGACCACCGCCTCCTGCTTACCTCCTTGACCGCGCTCCACCACCTGGGCACGGCCGGCTGGGTGGGCTCCATGCTGTTTCTGCTGCTCGCCCTGCGCCATAGCTCCACACTTGGGCAGTCACGAACCCTGGCCCGCCGCTACTCGGTCATGGCGCTCGCCAGCGTGCCCATGCTCCTGCTCGCCGGCATCGGTCTCAGCTGGTTTTACATCGGCTCCATCGCCGGGCTGTACGGCACCACGTACGGCATCATGGTGCTGGCCAAGGCGGCGCTGCTGGTGCTGATGCTGGGGCTGGGAGCGGGCAACTTCCAGCTTCTTCGCGCGCGTGTTTCGCGCCCGGTCGGCGAGCTGCTGACGGTCAGCGGCGGGTCGCCCTCGGCCGACCGGGTGGAGAACGCGACCCCTTTTCTGCTGCGGCTGCGCCGGTTTTCCGAGGCGGAGATCGCCCTGGGCATCACGGCGATCCTGGCGGCTGCTTCGCTGACCTCGCAGCCGCCGGCCGTGGACCTTCAGGCCGACCGGCTTACCGGCCACGAAATCGCGCAGCGGCTGCACTGGCAGGCGCCGCGGCTTTCCAGTCCATCTTTTGCGC
>CAXTYP010000334.1:0-3272 GCA_964248435.1 uncultured Acidobacteriaceae bacterium
CGCGAGTGCGATTTCCATCCGTGGCTCGTCGTCCGGCAGGCGCAAGGTCGTTAGCCGGCTGGCACCGTGGCCAGCACCACGGGCACGGTTGCCAGCACAGGCGTTTGCGCTTCGATCCAGCGGCGAAAAACGCCGATCAACTCTTCCACCTCGGCTCCTTCACCTGCAAACCGCTGCCCGTTCAAAGTGCAACGCAGCCAGCGCCCATCCACAGGGCACACGGCCAGCCGGCGAGGAGGGAGCCCGGCCGCGGCGGTGCCGCACAGATCGATACGCAGCCGCCAGCCTCCAGGCCTCGCGACCTGGCTGTTTCCCGGGCCTTGTCCCTGGTCTCGATCGAGCGAAAGGGGATGGAGCCATAAACCTCGGTGGTGCTCCCACCTGCCATCGCATTGTTGTCCGTACCACGTCGCCAGCCATTCCAAATGATCGATATCGTTTGTTGCCACGGCCTCTAGGAGCCTTTGTTGCCGGCGGGCTGCTGCTGTGTCATGCAGTGCAGCGCGCCGAGACCCCAGATGAAGTCGCCGCAGTGAATGCCCTGCACGGTATGCGCGGGAAAAAGCTCCGCGAGCGTGTTGAGGGCGATGCGGTCGTTGGGGTCGTTGCATGTTGGCACGAGGACGAGCCCGTTCGCAATGTAAAAGTTGGCGTAGCTGGCCGGCAGTCGCTGCCCTTCAAACACCACCGGCGCAGGGCAGGGCAGTGTCACCACGTGGAACGGCTTGCCGTGAAGGTTGCGAGCCGCGCGCAGCCGGTCGAGATTTTCCGCAAGCGGTTCGTGGTTTTCATCGTCCCGGTTCGGTTCGATCACGGTCACGATCGTGCTTTCGCCGACAAAGCGGGTGATGTCGTCGACGTGCCCATGCGTGTCATCGCCGGCGATGCCGCGGTTGAGCCACACGACCTGCTCGATGCCCAGGTAGTCGTGAAAAACCTGCTCCAGCTGCTCGCGGTTCAGCTGTGGGTTGCGCGCCTGCACGCCGCTCAGCAGGCACTCCTCGGTGGTCAACAGCACGCCGGCTCCGTTGGTGTCGATCGAGCCACCTTCCAGCACCACGCGCTCGCCGTCCACCACCGGCTGCCACTCGGGAAGCCCGAGCAGCTCGGTGACCCGGCTCGGCAATGCGTTGTCCAGTTGCCAGTCGGGGTACTTGGCCCATGCGTTAAAGCGCCAGTTGGTGATGCCAAGCTCGCCCGCCTCATTTTTGACGAAGATCGGTCCCGAGTCGCGGGTCCATATGCGGTTGGTCGGCCAGGGATGAAAGCGCACCCGGTCCATGCGCACGCCGGAGCGCCCGAGCATGCCGCGCGCCCGCTTTTCGGCAGGGGCGTCGTTGACCAGGATCTGCACCTGCTCCACCCGCGAGAGCGCGCGCACGATCTCGCAGTACACCCAGGGGATGGGCTGGAAGCGCCCCGGCCAGTCATCGGGGTTGTGCGGCCAGGCAATCCATGTTGCTTCGTGCGGGGCCCACTCGGCCGGCATGCGAAAGCCTCCGAGTCGCGGCGTTGCCCGTTTCACTTCACGTCACCCAGTGTGGTGGCGTCCAAAAAGCGATGGACGATGGAGCCATATGAATCGATGCGGCGGTCGCGGAGAAACGGCCAGTTGCGCCGCTGATCTTCCATCGCCCCGAGGTCGATCTCGGCGGTCAGGATCTCTTCGGCATCGTGCGATGCTTCCGCGATCACGCGCCCAAACGGGTCGGCGATAAACGAGCCGCCCCAGAACTCGAGACCCGGCCCTTGGGCGCGGTTGCCCCGGATGTCGCCGTGCTCCATGCCGACGCGATTGGGTGCGGCCACGTACACGCCGTTGGCGATAGCGTGCCCGCGCTGGATGGTCTGCCACGCGTCGTACTGTGAAGGGCCGTGTTCGGCTTTCTCATGCGGGTGCCAGCCGATCGCCGTCGGGTAGAACAGCACATTGGCACCCTGCAGCGCGGTGATCCGTGCGCCTTCCGGGTACCACTGGTCCCAGCAAACCAGGGTTCCGACCCGGCCTACGGCCGTATCAAAGGCGCGAAAACCCAGGTCGCCCGGCGTGAAGTAGAACTTCTCGTAGTAGAGCGGGTCGTCGGGGATGTGCATCTTGCGATACAGGCTCGTGATCGCCCCATCGGTGCCGATCGTCGCGGCAGTGTTGTGGTAGAGCCCGGGCGCGCGCCGCTCAAAGAGTGAGGCGATGACCGTGACTTTTTCTTCACGAGCGACCGCGCCCAGCCGTGCCGTGCTGGGCGCGGGGATCGGCTCGGCCAGGTCAAACATGGCGATGTCTTCGCGCTGGCAAAAGTATTGCGCACGGAACAGTTCCGGCAGGCACACGATCTGCGCGCCCTCCCGCGCGGCGCGACGCACCCACTCGGCGGCGCGCTCCAGGTTTTCATCCGGGTCCGGGGTGCAGTGCATCTGCACCAGCCCGATGCGGAAGTTAAGACTCGACGGCATAGGACGTACTCCTCGGCAAACACCAGACAAGCGCGAGCTGCGATTCGCAGTGCGCTCAAACCCCCGCGCTCAGCCGCCCCGGATCCCGCCCGGCTATTCGAAGATCAGCACGGCGGCCGCAAGCGTGGTCGTCCACAGTCCGCGCTTGTCGCCGACCGCCGACTGGGTCACATTCGCAGTGCGCACGATCTTGTTTGAGATTTTATAAATTTCTTTCTTCTCGTCCCAGCTCTTGTCCGGGTCGAACTCCACGTCAAGAGTGGTTGCCAGCATTTCGGCCGCCAGTTCTTCGGCGTACTCGCCGGCCTGCTCCTCGGTTTCACCAAAGGAGTGGTGCTCACTCAGGTAGCCATAGGTGTTTCGGTCGGTCGGGATCGCGACGCCGATCGACGAAGTGACCAGCCGGTGCGGCTCGCGCGTCGAGTTCTCAGCTATCACCGCAAATACCACCTCGCCGTGCGACAGGTAAGTCAACCCTTCTTTTCGGCTGATCAGCTTCGCGTTTGGCGGAAAGATGGACGAAACTCGTACCAGGTTCTGCGAGGCGACGCCGGCGTCGCGCAGCGCCATTTCAAACGAGGTCAGCCTTTCCTTGTGCCGTCCCACGCCCTTGGTGAAAAAAAGACGCTTGGGAACCATGCTCTTGCCCAATGTGCAACCCTCCAACGGCAACGCCCTCGGGCGCCCCATTTCGATACGAAACTTAACACAAGCTTTCTACGAAAAACCGCACAGTCTCGTTAAAAGAGGACCGCGGGCAGCGCGTAAATAGGCTCACGACACAAACTTCTAATGTAGCGCGTTTAGGCCGACCGTGCTTC
>CAXTYP010000335.1:0-3270 GCA_964248435.1 uncultured Acidobacteriaceae bacterium
TTTCAGCAGAAAAGGCATGGGCTCTCCTTGAGTGGCATTACGGGAATCGTTTACGGCTGCACAGGGAGATCGGGCGGTGATCTGAGCTTGGCGTAGCGCACGGTCCACAACATCGTCGCAATAATGACGCCAGTGAACAGGGCCGGACCCCACAGGAGCACCTCGGTCGTCGAGAAGGTCCACACCATGGATGCTTTCACGCAAAACTCAAGCGTCAGCACAACACCCCAGACTGCCGTGATTCGCCGGTGCGTCCCCATGACCGCCGGCTGCTGAGAGCGGGCGGTAAACCGTTCCAGTTTTTCGGGGTCCTTGCCGGCGATCATGTGTCGCGCGAAGAAGTACATCAGGGGGGCGCCTGGTGATGAGCGTCGCGAGGCAGGCAAGGCCGACGGCGAGCGTGGGGAGAGATTCGCGCAGAAGTATCAGGCGCGGAGTGCCGCCCAGCAACAGCGCGACGGCACTCACGGCGAGGCCGATAAGCACCACCGGCGAAAAAGGGTTGAGCGCGCGGTCTCGCAGCAAGCTGAACAAACTGGCGGCCAGCGGGTACACGCCCGAGATAACAAGCGCCGCCAGCTCAGAGGCTCCCCGCGCACGCGCTTCCCGGTAGCAGGCGAGTGGCACCACGGTGTTCAGTCCGAGGTCCACCAGAAAAGCGCGGACAGGGATCTTGAGAGCTGCCATATCAGACCAACCTCCACATTCGCACGCGCAAATCTAAACGGCCGCGGCGTGCAGACGCCCCAGCTGGTAGACGCCGTAAACCAGCGTGAGCAGGCCGAGCGCGACAACGGTGACGCGCTTGGCGGGAGCGCTGCGGGCGCGGGCTTCATCAGCCGTTTGTTCAACACCGGGTACCCCGGGCGCGCTTTTCGCGGTGAGCCCCATGGCCATCAGGTAGATGCCGGTCAGCACGTAAATCCAGTTTGTCATGCGCCCTCCCTTGCTGGCCTCGGCTAGCGCAAGCCGACGATCTCGCCCGCAGGGTCGACGTCGATCTCCATGGCGCGTGAGGACCTGGGCAGGCCGGGCATCAGCATCATGTTGCCGGCGATGACGACCACAAAACCCGCGCCGGCCGACAGCGAAGCGCCGGTGACGCGCAGTCGCCAGCCCGTGGGCGCGCCGGCGAGTTTGGGGTCGTCGGAGAGTGAGTACTGCGTTTTGGCGATGCAGACCGGTGCCTGCCCAAAGCCCCAGCCGGTGAACCGGGCAAGCGCGGCGCGGGCTGCGTCGGAGTAGTCGACGCCCGCGGCACCATAGATTTTTGTCGCGACGGCTTCGATCTTTTCTTCGAGTGAGGTCCCCAGTTCGTAGGTGGGTTGGAGCGTGGGCGCGGGGGTTTGCTCGATCGCGTGGAGCACGGCGCGGGCGAGATCGGCTGCCCCTTCGGCCCCGCGTGTAAACGCCTCGGTAAACGCATTCGGGAGCCCCTGGGCGTCGCACCACCCCCCCAAACGCGCGAGTTCTTCGTCGGTGTCCCTGGGGAAATGGTTGATGCCGACGACGACGGGCAGGCCGAAGCCGCGCAGGATCGCGACGTGCTTCGCAAGATTGGCGAAGCCTTTTTCAAGGTCATCTTTTTCGCCGTCCGCAGGCATGGCCTGGCCTTGATTCTTGAGGCTCTGGGCCGTGGTCACGAGCACCGCCGCGGCCGGCGCGATGCCTGATTCGCGCATGACGATGTCCATGTATTTTTCAAGTCCAAGGTCGGACGCGAAGCCGCACTCGTTGACGGCGTAGTCGGCAAGGCGCAAGGCAATGTCCTGCGACACGACGCTCGACGTACCGTGTGCGATGTTGGCGAACGGGCCCGCGTGCACAAAAGCCGGGGTGCCTTCGGTGGTCTGGACGAGGTTGGGCTCGATGGCTTCAGCCAGCAGGGCCATCATGGGCCCGACGGCGTCGAGGTCGGCGGCGCGTACGGGTGCGCCTTCACGGTTTTGCGCGACGATGATGGCACCGAGACGAGCGCGCAGGTCGTCGCGGTCGCGCGCGAGCGCGAGGATGGCCATGACTTCGGACGCGGCGGTGATGACGAACCCGGCGGACTGGTTGGAGCCTTCGCGCGGGGCACTTCCGTCTTTTTTCGGGCCCGCGACGTTGGTCACGATGCGGCGCAGGCCACGGTCGTTCATGTCGAGAGCGCGCGGCCAGGTAACGGTCGCGGGATCGATGCCGAGATCGTTGCCGTGGAAAATGTGGGCATCGAGCAGCGCCGCGAGCAGGTTGTGTGCGGAGGTGATGGCGTGAAAGTCGCCGTGAAAGTGGAGGTTGATTTTTTCACTGGGCTCAACCTGTGACCGCCCGCCGCCGGCCGCGCCGCCTTTCATGCCGAAAACGGGCCCCAGCGAGGGCTCGCGCGAGGTGAGCACCACCCGCTTGCCTGAGCCGCGCAGCACATGTTCGAGCCCCTGCGTCAGGCCGATGGAGGTGACGGTTTTGCCTTCGCCGGAAACGGTGGGCGTGGTCGCGGTGACGAGGATGAGCTTGCCCCGGCGAGGAAACGCGGGGTCGGCCAGCAGGGCAAGCTTGACCTTGGCGCCGTAGCGGCCGAGCGGCTCCAGGTACTGGTCGGGGATGCCGAGTTTTGCGGCCACTTCGGTGATGGGCAACAGGGGGGTGGTGGTATTCATGCGGGGAGCTCGCTTTCGTGTTTGGCCTGGCTGCTCGCGGCAGCGAGGGTGCCGGCAAGGCTGGCCGAGTCTTCGACGTTAAGGGCGCTTTGCGCGCGGTCGATCTGGCGCAGCAGCCCGCCCAGGACCTTGCCGGGGCCGACCTCGATCCAGTGGGCCGGGGCAAACTGGGCGCGTATCGCTTCGATCGACTCGACCCAGCGGACGGGTGCGGTGACCTGGTCGATGAGCGCTTCGCGCAGGGCCTCGGCGTCCGTTTCAGCACGAGCCAGCACGTTTGGGACGACAGCGGTGTGTGCGTCGCTGAAGGGGATTTCGGTAAGCAAGGGGGCAAGCTGGTCCTGCGCCGGGGCCATGAGACCGCAGTGGAAGGGCGCGCTGACAGGGAGCGGCACGACTCGCTTGGCACCGGCCTTTTTGGCGAGCTCGCCGGCTCGCTCGACCGCGGCGGCCGTGCCGGAGATGACGGTCTGCGTGGGCGCGTTCAGGTTGGCGGGGGCGACGACCTCGCCGGTCTCGTGAATGGCCTGCGCGCAGAGGGACGCGATGGCTCGCGCGGGCAGCCCGAGGATCGCGGACATCGCACCTCGTCCGGCGGGCACGGCCTGCTGCATAAAGCGTCCGCGCGCGT
>CAXTYP010000336.1:0-3267 GCA_964248435.1 uncultured Acidobacteriaceae bacterium
ATCTTGCCGATGATTTTCAAGAGCCACGGCGCTTTGATGCTGGCGGACGGGCGTGCGCGCATCCGAGCAGTTCCTCGATTTACAAGGAATGCCTTGCGCCGCAACCGCAGTCGCGACACAATTATGACTGCCGTTTTGCGATTTCGTGCGTCTAGAAAATGGCGGTCGTCGACTGAGAAGGATACCCATGGCTCGACTTAGCTCTTGTGGCTGGACCGATCACCGGACAGGCGTGGCGTACCTGGCGGTCTTGCTTTCTGCCTTGGCCCCAACCGTTTTGTATGGGCAGGCTGGCGTGGAGCAGGACCCTGCCATGATCGCGACCACCACCCCGGCCCCGGGCACCATCACGGTGCCTGCCGGCACCAAGGTGCTGCTGGCCCTGCGGTCGGGCATCAACACGCGCTCCGCGCAGCCGGGCGACGGCGTATACCTCGCTTCAACCTTCCCCGTCACGGTGGGCACGCGCGTAGCGATCCCGGCCGGTATTTACGTGCAGGGCGTGGTGGACCGCGTACAGCGCGCCGGCCGCGTCAAGGGCCGCGCGGCGGTCAGCCTGCACTTCACCACCATGATCTTTCCAAATGGCAGCGTGATCGAGGTGCCGGGCGCGCTCAACAGCTTGCCCGGCGCTACCGACGCCAAGGTGAAGGATGGCGAAGGAAACGTGGAACAGGCCGGATCGAAAGGCAAGGACGCCGGCACGATCGCGCGTGGTGCCGAGACCGGCGCCGGCGTCGGCTCGATCGGCGGCGCCATTGGCGGCAGCCCCTTAGCGGGAGCCGGTTACGGCGCGATCGCCGGCGGACTGACCGGGCTGGTGGCGACCCTCTTTACGCGCGGAAACGATGTCAACCTCCAGCAGGGCGAGTCGGTGGAAATGGTGCTGCAACGCCCGCTGACGCTGACGGCTGCCAACCTTTCCGACGGCAGTGGGCCGACCATGCAGCCCTCCGCGCAGCGGCCTATGCCAAAGCCGACGCATGACCGCATGCTGTGCCCGCCGGGGAGCCTGGGTTGTCCGTGAACCCGATTGTCCAAGAAAAAAGCATAGGTGCGCAACTGCGTCACTGGCTCCGCGATCTGCTGGTTTCAGTCGGTGCTTCCGTCCTGATCATCACGTGCATCTACCAGCCGGTTCGCGTGGAAGGCACCAGCATGCAGCCGCGCCTCCATGACAACGACCGCTTGTTCATCAACAAGTTCGTCTACCGGTTTGAGTCCATTCACCGCGGCGATGTCGTCGTCTTTCACTACCCCGGTGACCCCTCAAAGAGCTATATCAAGCGCGTGATCGCGCTGCCTGGCGACGATCTTCGGATCACCGACGGCGTAGTGTACGTCAATGGCGAGCCACTGGCCGAGCCTTACGTACCGCAGCTCTTCGAGGATGGAAGATCGGTCGACGAGGAGCGCATGCCGGCCAACGATTACTGGGTGATGGGCGATCACCGCTCGATCTCGAGCGATAGCCGGGATTTTGGCCCGGTGCCGCGCGGGTTGATCTACGGCAAGGCTGCCTTTGTCTACTGGCCGGCGGACGGGGCTGGCGTCGTTCGTTAGGGAACCGCCTGCGCGGCTTGCGGCTATTTCAGGCGGGTAGCGCTAATGTGGCGGGTGCTCGTGAGGAGCGCGCGAAGTCTCATTTACGTTTCTGCCGACCATCGGGAGGCCACGAGCACATGCCACGAAGTGGCCGCCTCCCGCGTAGGGGCCTATGTTCCTAGCTGCACCAGCTGCCGCGCTTCTTCGCGCGTGCCCAGGATCGACACACGCGGCACATCGCCGCGAGCCATCGCCACCTCGTCGCAGCGGTAAATGCGCGGGCAGCTTTGGCAGTCCTTGTAAATCTTGTCCGGCAGCGCGGCGCGCTCGGTCACCACACGAAAGCCATACTTGAAGAAAAATTCAGGTATTCGCGTAAACAGGCACACACAGCCGATGCCGTGCTGCTCGCTTTCCGCCACCAGCGCGGCCAGGATGCGTCCACCCACGCCTTGCCCCTTAGCCTCCGGCTTTACCACGATCGAGCGCACCTCGGCCAGGTGCGGGCCGTAAAGATGAAGCGCGCCGCAGCCCAGAAACGCGCCCCCGTCAGACTCGGCGACCGTGAAGTCGCGCACGTTCTCACATATTTCTGCAAAAACGCGGCGCAGCAGCGTCCCGTCGTGCGAAAGCGAGTTGACCAGCTCGTAGATGTTGGTCGCGTCCGGCAGCAGTGCCTTACGGATGCGCATGGGCTTCCTCCGGCGCCGCGACCGAAGCAGAAAGCTTGTAACGATCGGCGAGGGACTCAACGCGCGCCGACGCCTCGGCCAGCGCCGATCTCACACGCCCTCGCGCGGTTCCGCCCGTGACGTCGTGGCAATCCAGTGTGCTCGCAAGCGTGATGGCTGCATAGGTGTCATCGCCGAACAAGGGCTCGATCTGCCGTAGCTCGCCCAGCGACAGCTCGGCTAGTTCGCGCCCCGACTCGAGCCCGAGGCGGACCGCCGCGCCGACCCGCTCGTGGGCCGTTCGGAAGGGAACCCCTTTGCTCGTCAGGTACGTGGCGGCCGCCATCGCGTTCAGGTAGCCGCGCTGGCAGGCGGCCTGCATGCGGTCAGTGCGGAAGTGCAGCGCGCGCGTGAAGGGCGGCAGCAAGGCGAGCATGGCGGCTGCCGTTCGCGTCGCCTCGATCACTGGCTCCTGCGTTTCCTGCATGTCCTTGTTGTAGGCCAGCGGCAGCCCCTTCAACGTCAGCAGCACGGCCTGCGCTGCACCCGCGATGCGTCCCACCTTGCCCCGCATCAGTTCGGTCAGGTCCGGGTTCTTTTTCTGGGGCATGGCGCTTGAACCGGTGGAAAACGCTTCCGGCAGCTCAACAAAGCCGAACTCCGCCGTCGCGAAAAGCGTCATCTCCTCCGCAAAGCGGCTTACATGAACGCCAAACAAGGTGAGCACATGGAGGTACTCGAGCACGAAATCGCGATCGCTCGTGGCATCGATGCTGTTGGCAGTTGGTGCTGTGAACCCAAGCACGCGCGCGGCGATGGAGCGATCGAGTGGAAGGGTCGCGCCGGCCACTGCGCCCGAACCCAGCGGGCAGTAGTTTAAGCGGGCAATGCAGTCTTCAAGCCGAGAAACATCGCGCAGAATCATTTCGACAAAGGCCAGTAGCCAGTGCGCCACCAGGACCGGCTCGGCCCGTTGCAGGTGCGTGTAGGCCGGCATGGCGGCTTCGCCCGCGGCCTGGGCCTGCGCCATCAGCGCTCCGGCCCAATCAGC
>CAXTYP010000337.1:0-3220 GCA_964248435.1 uncultured Acidobacteriaceae bacterium
CAACGCGTCGAGGCGCAAGCCGCCGCGCTGGGGTTGCCGCCGCTGCCTACCACGACCATCGGCTCGTTTCCGCAGACCGCCGAGGTCCGCAAGGCACGTGCCGCATGGCGCGCCGGCAAGCTTTCCCAGGCCGACTACGACCGCTTTCTCGAAGACGAAACCCTGCGCTGCCTGCGCGAACAGGAAGCCGCCGGGATCGACCTGCTGGTTCACGGCGAGTTCGAGCGCAACGACATGGTCGAGTACTTCGGCGAGCAACTCCAGGGCTTTGCCTTTACGCAGAACGGCTGGGTGCAAAGCTACGGCTCCCGCTGTGTCAAGCCGCCCCTCATCTATGGCGACGTGCACCGGCCCGCGCCCATGACCGTGCGCTGGAGCGCGTGGGCGCAGGGGCAAACCGCGCGCCCGGTCAAGGGCATGCTCACCGGCCCTGTCACGATCCTCCAGTGGTCGTTTGTGCGCGACGACATCGCCCGCTCTGAAGTCGCGACGCAGATCGCGCTCGCCCTGCGCGACGAGGTGCGCGATCTCGAAGCCGCGGGAATCCGCGCCATCCAGCTTGACGAACCCGCCCTGCGCGAAGGCCTGCCGCTGCGCCGCGCCGAGTGGGATAGCTACCTGCAATGGGCGGTCGAGGCGTTCCGGCTCGCAACCTCCGGCGTCCGCGATGAAACGCAGATTCACACCCACATGTGCTACTGCGAGTTCGAAGCCATCCTCCCGTCGATCGCCGCGCTCGACGCCGACGTCATCTCGATGGAGTCGGCCCGCTCCAAGGGCGAGCTGCTCACGGCCTTCAGCCATGCCCGCTACCCCAACAGCATCGGCCCCGGCGTGTGGGATATTCATTCGCCGCGCGTCCCTCCGCAGGGGGAGATGGAAGGGCTGCTGCAGGCTGCGCTCGAAGTGATTGAGCCCGCGCAGCTATGGGTCAATCCCGACTGCGGACTGAAAACCCGCGGCTGGCCCGAGGTCCGCGAAGCACTGCGCCACATGGTTGCCTCGGCACAATCCGTGCGAGCCTCCGTCGGTGCGACGGCAGCCCGGTAAACGAGAGGCGCGGCTGATTGCGACAGCCGCGCCTGGGTGCCACCGATGAACCCTTCCGAACCTAGCCCGCCGACATCCCCAGAAATCTTTGCAACTCGGCGTTTACAGCCTCCGGCGCTTCCACCGTCACGATGTGGGAGGCCCGGGGAAGAACCACCATCTTGGCACCAGCGATGTTTCCCGTGAGAGCCATCGCTGCGGACGGCGGGGTGCTCAGATCAGACTCACCCACCAGGACTAGGGTGGGACACTTGATCTCGCTGAGACGGTCCTGCACGTCGAAGCCGGCGATGATGTCCCAAATCGCTGCCTGGGTTGCCGGATCATCGCCGAGTATGGTCTTGGTCACACGATCGACGATGTCTGGCCGCGTGCTCCTCAGCTCCGGCGTAAACCACCGTTCCAGGCTGGACGAAAGAACGGCAGCCATCCCTCCAGAACGAATCGCCTGTGCACGAGCCCTCATGCTTTCACGCGCTGCTTCAGGAAAGGTCGAAGCGGTACCGATCAAGGTGAGCGTGCGAACAAGGTCCGGCCGCGCCACAACGGTCGCTTGCGCAAGCATGCCGCCGAAAGAGATGCCGACCAAGTGTACCGGGCCATCACTTACAGCTTCAATCAGTGTTGCGATACGTAGGGCAGCCCTGTTGAAGCTCCAGTCCTCGGGTTCCTTGGGCGATCGGCCATGTCCCGGCAAGTCAAAGGCTACGACGTTATAGGCAGACTCCAGAGCTTCGATCTGCCGATCCCAATACGTCAGGTCGTACCCGACTGCATGGATCAGGACCACTGTTTCCGCGTGCTCCGTTCCCGTACGCACCCAATTCAACCCGAGCTCTACAGCCCGATCCTTTGCTCCATTGGTCATAGGCTGTAGATGAAAGAATTTGGAAGCAGTTTCAGGAATCAGCCGGACTCAGTCCGGCCCCACGTACAGCTCCACCGGCGAGAAACCAAGCTCTTTTGATTTGCGATCCACGCGCAAAAACAGCGGCGTCTTGCCCCCGTTCACGTCCACGCCCATCACCACGCCATTGCCCACCGTTTTCGTGATCTCGATCTTGTGCGAGCGGATCACGCCGTAGTCGCTCGATGCGCCCCAGTCGCGCTTGAAGTCATCCAGCGTGTAGCTCGAGTAGCGATCCGCGTGCTGCTGCCACTCCGGATCGTTGTTCCAGTATGCGTAGGCCTCGGGCAGCGTGCCTTTTTCCACCAGCGAGAAAAAGTGATTCACCCGGTGCTGTTCCGGCCAGTCCCACAGCAAAAACGTCAGCACCGCGCCCAGCAGGATCACGCCCAGAGTGATCAGCACACTGTTGCGAATCAGGCGCGCCCGCCGCGCGTCGTACCGGGGTGCATCGAGCAGCGTCATTGCTTTCTCCTGTGGACCATAGACACCCCGAGGCCCCGTTCCGTTCCCGCGCGCCTGCTAGGGGAGGCTATAAGTGGTCGCCGCCCGCTCGCCCGCGCGCTCCAGCGCCAGCGCGATCAGCCGGTCAATAAGCTCAGGATACGGCACACCGCTCGCCGCCCACAGCTTGGGGTACATGCTGATCGCGGTGAACCCTGGCAGGGTATTGATTTCATTCAAAAAGATGCGGCGCTTGCCGTCCGGCTCCATCAGGAAGTCCACCCGCGCCAGCCCCGCGCAATCGCACGCCTGGAAGGCCTCGATCGCCATCGCGCGAATTTCCTTTGCCACTCCGCGATCCAGCTTGGCCGGCAGCACGGGCACCGAACCCTCGCTCAGGTACTTTGCCTCGTAATCGTAAAACTCCTTCGCCGGCACAATCTCGCCCACCACGGACGCTTCGGGCTTGTCGTTGCCCAGCACCGCGACTTCCAGCTCGCGCGCCTTGCCCGTCCCTTTGCGCCCGCCGCCCACCGCCTGCTCCACCACGAGCTTGCGGTCGTAACGCGCTGCCAGCTCGAGCGCCGTGTGCAACTCGGCCCGGTCGTGCGCCTTGCTGATCCCCACCGACGAACCCCCGTTCGCGGGCTTGACGAACAGCGGGTACTTGAGCGCTGCTTCCACGGTTGCGATCGACTTTTTCGGGCTCGCCGTCCAGGCCGAGCGCAGCAGCGAAACGTGCTTCGGAATCGGCAGCCCCGCGGAAGCAAACAGCCGCTTCATCACGTCCTTGTCCATCCCGGCGGCCGAGCCCAGCAC
>CAXTYP010000338.1:0-3191 GCA_964248435.1 uncultured Acidobacteriaceae bacterium
CATGCGCACATCAAGCGCGCCCATCACACCCACGTCGTACGGGGCCCAGTCGGGGTCGAGCAGTGGATGGAGATCGGGCAGGTTGAGCAGTGCGGGCTGCCCCTTCTCCTCATAGAAGTGGGGGTGAAGGATCTCGTAACTGCTCGACGGCGGCCGCTGGAGGACGTCGGCGAAAGCGTGTTTTGTACCGCCGCGCTTCAGCAGCTGCTGTTCAAACATCAGGCCTTCCTGGTAGGGAAACAGCAGCGAATCGCGCAAAACCAGCGGTGCCTGCGCCAGCACGGGCGATTCATCGGCGCTCCCGGGCTCGCCCAGCTGCTGCGGGCCGATGTCGGGCAGGGTTCGTAGGGTTTGCCCCTTCCCTGCCAGGCCCCAGTCAAAGTACGCGACCATGGCCTGGCCTTCCAACACGGCTTCACGCGCGGTCGCTTCCTCGTCGGTGCGCACGTGCTCGCGGTCGCCGTTCACGTCTGTGGATGTGCCCTCGGGCCCAGGGTTTTCCCAGGCATCGAGGCTCGATCCATGCGCGATCTCGTACCCATCCTGCAGCGCGTGGGTCAGCTCATGGGCCAGCACCGGTTTTTGCGTGTCGGCGTCGATCCAGTCCAGCAGGTTGACAGTCTTGGTTTTGGAATCGTAGAAACCGGCCACCTGCTCGCCCAAAAGGCTGAGCAGAAACGGCCGCAGCGCGAAGCCGCGCGGCAGCAGGCCGAATTTTTCGAGCACGATGGCCGAGCGCTCCACCCGTTGCGTGTCTTTGTCCTCTTCCATCTTTTGCCGCAGAAACTCGATCACCTGCTCGCGCGTGAGCAAACGCCGCTTCACCTCCCGGTGCACCGGCAGGCCGGTGTCTTCGGCATCGAAACGCAGGATGGTGTCGACAGAGCGGAAAAGCTCGTCGGCCTGCACGGCGCTCATACGAGGCCTAGCCGGCGAGGGCTTTGCCGGTGCTGCTTTTACCGTTGGGGGGGCGACGCTTTGCGGCATGGCCGCCGGGGCCAGGCAAAGAAAAGCAAGCAGGGCTAAGGTTCTGGAGGATGCAGGCATGTTCAGAGTGCATGGTAGCTCGCAAAGTCGCCATCGCGATCGCTGCCCGCAACGCCGCCTTTATAATGAGACAGTTACTGTTCGTTTATGAGTCAAACTTCACAGCCCGAGCTCCAGCCCGATCTTTCCCCCACTGTCACCGCCACCCCGCTGGGCAGCCTCGCAGACCCCGCTTTGCTCGCCCCCTTCGCGGGTGTGTTGACGGCGCGGGTTTACACGGGGGCTGACGGTGAACTGCAGGCGCTGCACAGCGGAGCCAGCGTTTTCGACGCCGGATGGCTGAGCCGCCTGCGCATCACGGGCAGCGACCGGGTTCGCTGGCTCAACGGCATGGTGACGAACACGGTCAAGGACCTCGCGGCGGGGCGGCTCAACTATACGTTTCTGCTGAATGCGCAGGGGCGCATCCAGGGCGACGGCGAGGTGTACGCGCTGCCCGCCGCGCTGCTGTTCGCGACCGAACGGCTGCAGGCCGAACGGCTGCGCGAGCACCTGGACCGGTTCATCATCATGGACGAAGTGGAGCTTGCGCCCGAGCCGGAAGTGACGGCGATCGGCCTGGCCGGGCCGCGTGCAAGTGAAGTACTGGCCAGGGCACAACTGCCGGAGCTCGCGCCGAACTTCTTTAGTGAACAGGCCCAACAGGCCGAGCAAAGCGGCACACTGCTGGCCCGCCACGAGGGCGACCGTTACACCCTCTGGGTTGCAAAGGATGAGGCCGCGGACTGGTGGAACCGGCTTCAAACGGCGGGCGCGACGCCCTGCGGCATGGAGGCCGTGGAAGCGCTGCGGGTGCTTTCCGGCATCCCACGTTTTGGGGTCGATATGCACGACAAAAGCCTCGCGCAGGAAACCGGGCAGGGGCGCGCGCTGCACTTCAACAAGGGCTGCTACCTGGGCCAGGAGATTGTGGAACGCATCCGCTCGCGCGCGACAGTGCACCGCGGCCTCCGGGTTTTGTCGCTGGACGGCGCGACGCCCGAGCCCGGCACCCCACTATTTGCCGCCGGCAAGCCCGACAACGCGGTAGGCGAGTTGACCAGCGTCGCCCATGCCGAGCTGCCCGAGGCGCGCGGAGTGTTTGCCCTGGGCACAATGCGCACCGAGGCCGCTGCCGGTTCTTTCCTATATGACGGGGGCACCGCAACGGTGCTGGCCCGTCCTCCGCTTCATTTCACCTAGAGCTCCCTTCAGAAAAGGACCCCGCCGCCATGGCAGAAAAGCCCCCCGCCTTTGTTGTTGTTGATAAGCGCAAGTTCACATCCGAAGGCGCGATTCGCGAAGGATTTGTCGAGCCCGAACCGCCATCACCGCCCCCTGTGGTTGAACCGGACGATTCCTCCGCCAGGGTGGTGACGATGCCGCCACGCACGCCGGAAGCAGCCAGTGATGCGACGGCCGGGACAACTCCGGCGGCCCGGTTGCCGGAAAATGACCTGCTGGACGAAGACATGGCCGGCTCGCTGGCCGCAACCGGCACTGGCGGGCTCGCGTTTGAGCCGGGCGCAAATGACCTAAACGACGACCTGGACGATCCAGCCCTTGAAGACGCGCCGAGTGCTGCCGAAACCGCCGCGCAGGATGCCGCATACCGGCAAACCAGCCGCGAACTCGACTCAGTTCTGCGGCAAAACAACCCCGGCATGCAGCAGCCGGGCGCGGTGGCGTTTGAGCACCTGGTACAAAGCTTCTACCTGTCGGCCATCATGGCCATGGGCGCGGGCACCGAGGCCGGGCAAAAGCCGCGTATCGACATCCTGGGTGCCCGGCAGGCCATCGACCTGCTCGGGGTGCTGGAGGAAAAAACCCGGGGCAACCTGTCGGCGCAGGAACAGCAGCTGTTGCGGGGCATTACGTTTGAATTGCGCATGATGTTCCTGGAACTGACCAACGCGATCAGCCGCCAGGCGCAGCAAGGGCCCCCGCCGGGCGGCCTGCGCTAAAAACATGCCGCCGGCCACCATCACGGTGCTGGGTTCGGGCACCAGCATGGGGGTGCCCATGCTGGGTTGCCGGTGCGCGACCTGCACCTCGGGCGACCCACGTGACAACCGGACCCGTCCGTCGATCGCGATCAGCTGGAACGGCGCTGGCGCGGAACACAGGGTGCTGATCGACACCGGCCCGGAGTTTCGCATGCAGGC
>CAXTYP010000339.1:0-3132 GCA_964248435.1 uncultured Acidobacteriaceae bacterium
CGATGCCGCCATTGCCCGGCGCGCACACCACCTCGCCTACACGCGGCGAGCGCCGCAACGCCCAGCAAAGCGCATGCTCACGCCCGCCACCACCGATCACCAGAACCTTTGCGCCGCTGCTCATCCTGTTCTCAAGGCTAAACCAAGCCGCCGGAGCTGCCCGTCTGCCTAGAGCACGCTGTTGATCGGCAAATGCACTTTACCACCTGGTATTTCTGCAAGGGAGCAGAACTTCGCGATTCTTAAACGGCGGCACTGGCAAGCAGACCAAGCAGGAAAAGCGAAACCGACGCCAGCATCAACATGGCAATCAGCCATTTCTGAGCCCCGCGCAATCCTGCGACGATTCCGGCAACTATGCCGAGCGGAGCCGAGAGGAATAGCAGTCCGAAGTCCAACGTCTCCGGGTCCTTCCACGGCGGGAGCGACGAGGGCGTGGGATGAAGGGAGAAGTGCACGTACAAGGAAAGGGCGTAGATGGCATTCGCACTCACGACGATAAGAGCCAGCAAAGTCCAGATCTGTAATCCTCGATGCCGTTGCCAGCTATGGATAAGCCATGCCGCAAGCACAAAGGCCAGCGATCCGAGAATCATAAGCGGTAGCATCGTTCCACTCCGTTGCTGGAACTCAGCACTCAGTTCTCACGTGCCGCTCAGATCACCCTCAAGAGATACTGAAATTCCGGCTTGCGGAACCGCTTTTGCGCTGCGCCAGAACCTTATCAGCTAAGCCAAGGCCTGCGGCACGGCCTCTTCCCAGCGCCCCTGTGCTTTCAAAATCAGCTCCACCACTTCCCGCGCCGTTCCACGGCCAGGCAGGCGCTTGGTGACGTAGTGGCACACGCGTTTCAGCTCCGGGGCGCCCTCGGCCACGCACACGGCCAGCCCGGCGCGCTCCGCCAAAGGAATGTCCGGCAGGTCGTCGCCCATGTAGCAGACCTCGTCCGCAGACACCCCGGCCTTTTCGAGAATCTCCTCAAACGCGGCCGTCTTTTTTGCCTGGCCCAGGTAAACGAAGTCCACCTTGAGTTCCTCCGCCCGGCGTGCCACCGCCGGAGACCGCCGGCCGGTGATAAACCCCGTGCGGATGCCCATGGTGTGCGCGAGCGACAGACCTTGTCCATCCTGTGCGTTGAAGACTTTCATCTCCGACACCGTGCTTGCCCCAGATCCATTTGTAGACCCGCCTGTAGGCCCGATCAGGCACACGCCGCCATCGGTGACCGTGCCGTCTACATCCATCAGAAACACCTTGATACGGCGCGCGCGCGCCAGCACATCTTCGCCCGGAAGCTCTTCCATACACGCATGGTACCCTCGTCGGCGCAGGGGCGGCCACT
This sequence comes from uncultured Acidobacteriaceae bacterium, assembly GCA_964248435.1. GTDB lineage: Bacteria > Acidobacteriota > Terriglobia > Terriglobales > Acidobacteriaceae > EB88. The sequence continues at coordinate 1,343 of CAXTYP010000339.1, forward strand.
ATACTGGACTCCGTGCCCGAAACCGCCCGTCCGAGCAAGCGAGTCCTGCTCCATCTCGGCCCCGCTTTTGTTGCCAGCATCGCGTATATCGACCCCGGCAACTTCGCGACCAACTTTGAGGCCGGCGCGCGCTTCGGCAATCGGCTGCTGTGGGTGCTGCTCTGGTCTAATGCGATGGCCATCGTTATCCAGTACCTGTCGGCCAAGCTGGGCATCGCGACCGGCCGCACCCTGCCGCAGAACTGCCGCGACCATTTTTCCCGCCGCACAACCATCGGCCTTTGGCTGGCCGCGGAGATCGCCGCCCTGGCCACCGACCTGGCCGAATTTCTCGGCGCGGCGCTCGGCTTTTATCTCCTGTTCGGCCCATGGTTCCTGGCCCACGGCTGGTCGCGCACCGGCACGCTCTTGTTCGCAGCGCTCGTCGCGACCGTGTTTGTCTTTGCCCTGCTTGCGCTTGAAACCCGCGGCTTTCGCAAGTTCGAGATCGCCATCATCGGCTTTGTCGCGGCCATCGGCCTTTGCTACGCGGCCGAGCTCGCGCTGGTGCACCCGGCGTGGCCGGGCATCGCGTTTCACATCCTGGTGCCGCAGGTCGGGCGCGACAGCATCTATGTCGCCGTTTCCATGCTGGGCGCCACGGTTATGCCGCACGTCGTGTATCTCCACTCGGCGCTGGTGCAGCCGCGCGTTCGCGAGCGGGCGTTGCGGCCGGGCGCGTCGCAACACGCTTACCTGTCGCGCCTGCGCCTGCTGTCCTACGAGAAACTCGACGTGCTGCTTGCGATGAACGGCGCATGGCTGGTCAACTCGGCCATGGTGGTTGTCGCAGCGGCAGCCTTTCGCGGCCACGCCCATGCCGCCGGCTTTTCGATTGAAGAAGCGCACCAGACGCTCGGACCCCTGCTTGGGCCCGCCTCCGCCGCCATCTTTGCCGTTGCGCTGTTGTGCTCCGGGCTTTCGTCGTCCACCGTCGGCACCATGGCCGGGCAGGTGGTGCTTGAGGGTTTTCTGGACGTGCGTTTTCCTGTTTTTCTGCGACGCCTGCTCACGCTAATTCCTTCGCTCGTGGTCATTGCCAGCGGGCTTGACGCGCTCAAAATCCTGATCCTTTCGCAGGTTGTTTTGTCATTTGCGTTGCCTTTTGCGCTAGTTCCCCTGCTGCTGCTGACCAGCCGGGCCGGGGTCATGGGCCGCTTCACCAACACGCCCCTGACCCAACGCACGGGTTGGGTCATCGCTGCTGTTGTCATCGGGCTCAACGGCATGCTGCTTTGGCAGCTGGCTGCAGGGCAGGGCTGATGGTGGTGGAGCTGAAGCGAACCAATGGACGCGCCACCGCTCCATAGAAACTTGTCACGAAGTGGCCGCTCTGATGCAGGAAGCGAGCCTAGGGTACCGGAGTCGGTTTACGCGCTGCGACTGGAGGCTTCAGCCCGCGGCGCAGCGCCTTGACCAGCGCTCCATCGGGCGCGTCGCCGCTCAGCTCCCAAATCATAATGCCGCCCAGCCCGGCACTGCGCGTGTAAGCCGCCTTCGCTTCCGCGGATGCCGGGTCGTCAAAGGTCCAAAAGCTATCGCCGTCATACAGCCACGGTGCCTGCGAGTGAGGGTCGCGAAAACGCGTCCCCGGCAGCGTCGCTATCTCGCGATATGGCGTGTCGCCGTGCTCGGCGTTGCCCGGCATGCCGAGACCATGCTGCGTCCCGGCGTCTTTCACACCGCTCCAGTGATAGCCATAGAACGGTATTCCGACCAGCAGCTTGCCTTTCGGAACGCCGGCAGCCACG
>CAXTYP010000340.1:0-3130 GCA_964248435.1 uncultured Acidobacteriaceae bacterium
GGACGCGGCGGTTTCGGTGGCGGCGGTGGGTTTGGCGGTTTTGGCGGCGGTCGCGGGGGCTTCGGTCGCAACTTTAATCCGAACCAGCCGCACGGGGCTTTTTTCTGGAGCGGCTCGAACTCCGTGCTGGACGCCCGGGATTTCGCGCTGCGAGGCCAGTCGATCGGGCAGCCCGCCTATGCCTCGAACCGGTTCGGACTGGTGTATGCCGGCACTCCTTACATTCCGCACTTGATCGAGCACGACAAAAAGGATTTTTTGTTTTTCACGCTGACCGGTGGCCGCTCGTCGAGCCCGTTTGACGGGTACGGCACGGTGCCGACAGTGGCCGAACGCAACGGCGATTTTTCGCAGCTCACGGATGCGGGCGGCGCGCCCATCCCGATCTACGATCCGGCGACCGGGCAGCCGTTTCCCGGCAACGTGGTGCCTTCAGGACGAATTGTGCCGCAGGCGCGTGCGCTGCTTGCGTACATGCCGCTCGCGAACCTGCCCGGCGCTTCGCGGAACTTTGAGCGGCTGACCAGCGCGGAAACGAATACGACGGTGATCGGGCTGCGATTCATTCACTCGTTCGGCAGCGGCGGCGGTTCGCCGCTGGCCGGGCTGGTGCGGCAGTACATGGGCACGTCGACCGGGCGGCAGCAGAACATCCACGTCAACTTCAACTACAGCCACAACGCTTCGGACAACCTGAATCTCTTTTCAGAGTTGGGCGGCAAGACGCAGGGGCACAGCCGCTCCGTGGAGCTGGGCTACACCCTGAGCCAGGGCCGGCTGAGCAACAACCTGACGCTGAACTGGAACCGCGCATCGACGGACGTGGTGAATCACTTTACGGATGCAACGGATGTGGCCGGCGGTCTCGGGATCAACATCTTCGGCGGGCAGCCGGTGAACCCGCTCAATTTCGGTTTGCCGAATGTGACGCTGAACCAGTTTACAGGCTTCAGTGAGCAACAGCCCTCGTTCCAGACGAACCAGACGCTGGCGTTGAGTGAAGCAAGCACGTGGTCGCACGGCAAACACAGCCTGCGCTGGGGCGCGGATATCAAGCGAGTGCACCTGGACATGCTGGGCAGCGGCAGCCTCATATCAACTGGGAGCTTTATCTTTACCGGTTTGCTGACCGAACAGCCGGGCTCGAGCAGCCTGAGCGGCGTGGGCAATACGAGCGCGCAGGGGCTGCCGCAGAGCGGGTCGTCGCTGGCGGACCTGCTGCTGGGGCTGCCGCAGGAGACGCGGATCCAGGCGCCGTATGCAAAGAGCTACCTGCGCGAGAACGTGTACGACGCTTACCTGCAGGACGATTGGCGCGCGCTGCCTTCACTCACGCTGCAGGCCGGTTTGCGCTACGAATACTTTTCGCCGTATGTCGAAAAAAATAACCGGTTGAGTACGCTTGATCCGGGGGCAGACTTCAGCACCGTCGCGACGGTTTTGCCGCACGGGGTGGGTCTGGAGAGCGGGGCTGTTTACCCGCGCTCGCTGATCTACCCGGAGCGCAACGACTTTTCGCCGCGGTTGGGCTTTGCGTGGCGACCGCTGCGCGACACGGTGGTGCGTGGCGGTTACGGCATCAATTTTGCCAACGGGCAATACAACAAGTTTGTACAGCAGTTCGCGTTTCAGCCGCCGTTTGCCGATGTGCAGACCAACGAGGTGACGCAAGGCACGGCGATCACGCTGGCGAATGGTTTTCCCGCGCCCCAGGCCGAGGGCAACTACGCTGTGAATCGCAACTACCGGCTGCCGTATGTGCAGGTGTGGAACCTGGGGGTGCAGCGCACGCTGCCTGAGGGCATTGTGCTGAACGTGGGCTACAGCGGGTCCAAGGGAACGCGGCTGAGCATCGTGGATGCGCCGGGTCGATCGGCGACGGCGTCGGTGAGCGGTGTGCTGTACGACTATGAAAACTCGGTCGCGTTTTCAAACTTCAATTCGCTCGTGGTGAGCGCGCGCAAGCGGCTGCAAAAGGGCCTGAGTCTGCAGGCGACTTACACCTACTCGCACTCGATCGACAACGCGACCTCGGTCGGTGGAGTGGGCAACGCGGTGGCACAGAACTGGCAAAACCTGCTGGCGGAGGAGTCGAACTCGAGCTTCGATATCCGGAACAAGGTGAGCGGTAACTTCCTGTACGAGCTGCCGTTCGGGGCCGACAAGACCTACTTTACGACGGGCCGCGCGGCGCACCTGCTGGAAGGGATCTCTGTTTCCGGGACGTACTCGATCGCGAGCGGCGAGCCGTTGACGCCGAGCTACCTTGCGTCCGTGACGGACGTGGCGCGCGGCACTGCCGGCTCCGAGCGGCCGGACCGAGTGCCTGGGGTGTCGCTGAAGGCAGGCGCAGGCAATGTGAATGAATGGTTCAACACAAACGCGTTTACGCAGCCCGCGGGCGTGTACGGCAATGCGAGCCGATTCTCGATCGCAGGGCCGGGCACGGTGGGGGTCGATGGATCGCTGAGCAAGACGGTTTCGTTCGGCGAAACACGGTCGCTGGAAGTCCGGGCGACGGCGAACAATGTGTTCAACACGGTGCAGTATTCATCGGTGGACACGCAGCTGGGCTCGGGCTCGTACGGGCAGGTGACGGCGACCGCGCCGATGCGACAGTTCAGTTTCACAGCGCGGTTTCGCTACTGAAACGAGGGAAGCGGATGCGGCGGATAGCCATTGCAGGATTGAGTTTAGCGCTCGCCTCGGCGGGCCTGGCCGCAAGGGCGCAGGGGGATGCCGGGACGAAAAGCGCGCCCGCGAGCGGCTTTACGCTGAAGGTGCAAACAGACCTGGTGCTGACGGACGTGGTCGTGCGCGATCGCAAAACCGGCGCGCCGGTGCGCGGGCTGCGTCGCGAGGATTTTACGATCCTGGAGAACGGCAAGCCGCAAGCAACCGCGAGTTTTGATGAGCAGAATGTAGACCGCGCTCTGCAACTGCCGCCGACCGAAACCGTTGCGGGTCGCGCTGCGGGGCCTGCTGTCGCGGCCCTGGGTGCAAGCGCGACGCAGTCGGCAGCGTCCTTGCGCGATCATCGCCTGATCGTCCTGTTTTTCGATACGACATCGCTGCAGCCCGATGACCTGGATCGCGTGCAGGCGGCCGCGCGCGACTACATCAACACCCG
>CAXTYP010000341.1:0-3121 GCA_964248435.1 uncultured Acidobacteriaceae bacterium
GGTGCCGATCATTGAGCGCGCGCTTGATCTGGGCGTGAACTACATCGATACGTCGTCGATCTATGGCGGCCCGGACCGCTGGAGCGAGCAGTATGTAGGCCGCGTGATGAGGACGCGCCGCAACGAAGCGTTTCTTGCGACCAAGACAAAGGAGCGGACGCGCGAAGGCTCCTTGCGGATGATTGAGCGCTCGCTGCAGTTGTTGAATACGGACCACGTGGACCTGTGGCAGCTGCACGACGTGGGGCTGCCGGAGGACGTGGACAAGATTTTCGCGAAGGGCGGCGCGATGGAAGCCCTCCTGGAGATGCAGGACCAGAAGGTGGTGCGATTCCTGGGCGTCACGGGCCACTACCGGCCCGAAGCGCTGATCGACACCATCAATCGGCATCCGTTCGATACGATCCTGATGTCGATGAACGCGGCGGACTCGCACATTCACAGCTTTACAGACGAACTGCTGCCGCTTGCAGTGGAAAAACAGATGGGAATTATCGGCATGAAGGTGCCGTCGCGGGGACGGCTGCTGTCAAGCTGGACGCCGCCGACGGCCGAAGCGCAGCAGCATATGTGGGAGGGCTCGGCGATCGCGACGCGGCCGGGCGTGATGACCATGCAGCAGGCGATGCGCTTTACGCTGACGCACCCGGTCAGCACGGTGATTGTGGGCTGCGACAACATCGCGCAACTGGAAGAAAACGTGAAGATTGCGCGGGACTTTACCCCGTTGTCGCAGAAGGAAATGGCGAGCCTGAACGAGATGGCTGCACCGGTCGCGAAGCAATCCTTGTTTTACCGGTTCACGGACCGGACGAAAGGGTAAGCCGGGCTAAGTGCAGGGTAAGTCGGGCTAACCTGGTTCCTGGTCGAAGCGATAGAGGTTCTTCCATGCGGAAGGACCTTTTATCACTTATGGCCACTACCCCTGCCAGGCTCGGAACGCGAGCACGGCATTGAGGCCGCCAAAGGCGAAGGAGTTGGACAGCGCCGCGCCGACGCGCTGCTCGCGCGCGGCGTTGGGGATGACGTCGAGGTCGCAGCAGGGGTCAGGCCGACTGTAGTTGGCGGTCGGCGGCAGGCAGCCGCTGCCCAGCGCCAGGATGGTCGCGACGGCTTCAAGCGCGCCGGCCGCGCCCAGGGTGTGACCGTGCATGGACTTGGTCGATGAGATGGGCAGCTGCCGGGCGTGGGCACCGAACACCGCGTGGATCGCCTCGGTTTCGATGCGGTCGTTGGCCTCGGTCGCGGTGCCATGGGCGTTGATGTAGCCGATCTCCCCGGGAACGAGTCCGCCGTCGTCGAGGGCTTTTTGCATGGCGCGCGCGGGGCCGCTGGAGGTGGGCTGGGTAATGTGGCCGGCGTCGGCGGTGGCACCGAAGCCGACGATCTCGGCCAGTGGGCGAGCGCCGCGGGCGAGCGCGGCTTCAAGCGGCTCCAGCACCAGCATGGCACCGCCTTCGCCGATGATCAGCCCGCTCCGGTCGCCGGAAAACGGGCGGCAGGTGTCGCGGCTGATGACCCGCATGGCTTCCCAGGCTTTCATGCCGCCGAGAAAAAGGGGGGCTTCGCTGCCGCCGGCGATCGCGGCCGGAGCGGCGCCGGAGCGCACAAGCTGAAAGGCCTGGCCGATGGCGTGGCCTGCGGAAGCGCAGGCGGTGGACACGGTGTAGGCTGGTCCCTGGAGGCCCCAGCGCATGGAAATGTGGCTGGCACCGGCGTTGCTCATACCGAGCGGGATGGTGAGGGGATGAACGCGCGTGCGGTGGTTGTGGAACAGCTCCCAGTAGCCGTTTTCCTCGGCCCCACGGCCGCCCATGCAGGAGCCGGTGATGACGGCGGTGCTGTCGCGGAGGTCCTCAGTCCACTCGATACCGGACTGCCGGATGGCTTCGCCGGCCGGCAGTACGGCGAACTGCGCGAAGCGGTCCATAAAGGAAAGCTCTTTTGCTTCAAAAAACTGCTCGGGGTTGTAGTCGCGGACAGCGGCGACATTTTCCAGGCGAAGGGGCGCGGCTTCGACCCGGTTGAGCGACTGGTGGAGGGGGCCGATGCCGGAGCGGCAACCGAGGAGGGAGTCCCAAAAGCTTGGGGCATCGTGGCCCAGTGCACTGATGACGCCGAGGCCGGTCACGACGACGCGGTGGGGGCCTCCCATCTACTGCCCTGCCTTGGTTTCCCCCGCAACGGCGGCGCGGGGAAAGTGCGGTGCGGGCTCGCCCTTTGCCTTTGCGTCGGCAAGCAGGGAAACGCCTTCAACCATCTGCGGGATGCTGCTGACCTGCTTGGCATCTTCGTCGTCGATCTCGATGTCGAACTCGCTTTCCAGGTCAAACAGGATATTCAGACGGTCCAGTGAGTCGATGCCCAGCGACTCAAAGGTGCTGTCGGGCTTCACGGTTTCCAGGGGAACCCGCTTGGTGGTGGCAATCACACGTAGAACGCGATCCTCGATCGACTCGGGCATAATCCTCTGACTCTGGCCTTGCAGACAGCATGGGTAAACGAGAGGGCAGAGGGGCCTGCCCCTTCGACAAACCCCCATTCTACCCTCAAGTTGCGGAGCGCGTCTCCGTGGAGCCACCCCCGAAAGCTATCTTTCGGACTGGGTACAACCCCTAGGCTTCGGGTTGTGGCGCTGTATCCAGGTGATGCTCGAGAGCGATGCGGACCAGCTGGGCGCGGGTGCGAACGCCGGTTTTGCCGAAAAGCTGCTGGAGCACGGCCTTGACGTAGCCTTCGGAGATGTTGAGCTGCGCGGCAATTTCCTTGTTGGCGAGGCCGGCGAAGACGCCGCGCAATACGGCGCGTTCGCGCGAGGAGAGTTGAAAGGGAGGGGCACGCCGGGCCGCCTCGGCGCGCGCGGTTTCAAGCAGCAACGCCACGGCGGCGGAGGAAAGCAGGGCTTCGCCGCGCATGGCGGCGCGGATGGCCCGGACGAGCTCGGTGGGCGGGGAGTGCTTGAGAAAAAGCCCCGATGCGCCGGCTTCCAGCGCGCGTACCTGGTCGCCGGGGCTCATGCCGGCTGTTACAAGAAGTACCTTGCCCGTGAAGCCGCGGGCGCGCGCCCCGTCGAGGAAGTGAAAGCCGTTCCGCTCGCCGAGGTCAAAGTCCAGCAGGATGA
>CAXTYP010000342.1:0-3105 GCA_964248435.1 uncultured Acidobacteriaceae bacterium
GAGAGCTCCAGTACATTCCAGCCGTTCTCGCGCGACTCATCGGTGAGCGCGACCACTGGTACGCCGATATTGCCGCCGACCACCGTCGGGGTGCCGGAGGCGGCGAGGATGTCGCCGCACAGGGTGGTGGTGGTTGTTTTGCCATTTGAGCCCGTGATGGCGAGAGTTTGCCCCTTGAGAAAGCGCGAAGCCAGCTCGACCTCACCCAGCACTGTTTGTCCGAAGGCGCGCACCTGGCGGATTTCGGGAGTATCGAGCGGAACGCCGGGGCTGACGACCAGCAGGTCCTGCCGCCGGAAGGTAAGCAGGCCGTGGCCGCCCGCCTCGACCGCGATTCCCTCTTCGAGCAGCATGGGGATTTCTTTTTCAAGCGCTTCGGCGCTGCGGACGTCGGACACCGTGACCTGCGCTCCGTGGCGGCGCAGAAACAGGGCCGCGGCCAGCCCTGACCGGCCCAGGCCCACCACCAGCACGCGTTTTCCTTTTAACTCGATCATTCCCCGGCTACGTACTTCCTGATCTGTTCCCAGTCGAGCAGGCAAGGGCTGTCCTCGAAACTCCCGGACCGACTATGCGCGAGCTCGCCATGTCCAAACTTCCAGGCCGACCCATCCTGCGGGTCCACCACAAAGATGTTCTTGATACCCATGCGCTCGTAATCTTGCAGTTTGACCATCATGCGCGTGACGCGATCTTCGGGGGAAAGCACCTCAAACACCGCAACGGGTGGGCGCGTGAGAATCTGTTCCCGGGGCAGGCGCCTGTCCACAATTGTCACGTCGGGCACACGAAAGCGGGTCGGGCTTACTTGGATCCGAAGCTCCGGGATGACCCAGATATTCCATGGCTCGCGTTTTAGTAAAAACCAAAGCTGGATGGCAGCCTGCCAGCTCCCGTGGTCGAACTCTCCCACCGGACGCTCCTCGATTTCACCGTCGACGTACTCGGCGTCAGGCTCATACCCGGTGCGCAGATACTCGCTCATGGCACTGTGCGCGGTCGTTGCCATAGACCCTCCCGTGTGCCGATCTTAAATCCTCAGCAGCTCTCTTACCGCAGCTTTAAGGTCGTCAGCGCAAATAGCGCAAACACCAGCGACCCGATCCAGAAGCGCGCGATCACTTTCGACTCGGACCAGCCTTTCAGCTCGAAATGGTGGTGCAAGGGCGCCATTTTGAAGATGCGCTTTTTTCTCAACTTGTACGAGCCCACCTGGAGGATCACCGAGGCCGCTTCCAGAACGAAGATGCCCCCGATAAAGGGCAGCAGCAGTTCCTGCTTGATGGCCACCGCGACCGTGCCGATCGCGCCCCCGAGCGCGAGCGAGCCGACATCGCCCATGAACACCTCGGCGGGATGGGCGTTGTACCAAAGAAAGCCGATGCTCGCCCCCACCATGGCTCCACAAAAAATGGTGAGCTCGCTGATCAGGGGCGTCCGCTCCAGCTCCAGGTAGTCGGCGAAAACGACGTGGCCGCTGACATAGGTCAGCACGGTAAGCGCGGCCGCCGCGATGATGGTGCAGCCGATCGCGAGGCCGTCGAGGCCATCGGTCAGGTTGACGGCGTTGCTTGAAAACACGATGACGAGCACGGTGAAGACGATGAACGGCAGAAACGCGAGCAGGTGGAGGTGCGGCACAGCGAGCAGCGCCGGGATGCTGAGCGCCGGGTGGAACCGCTTCAAAAATGGCACCACAAGCTGCGTGGAGTAGCTGCCCTGGGTCTGCATGGCAACCAGCGCGACCGCGACGCCGGTGGAAACCAGGATCTGGTAGCCCATCTTGGCGCGCGCCGTCAGCCCCAGGTTGCGCCGGTGCACGACCTTGATGTAGTCGTCGGCAAATCCGATCGCGCCGAAGCCGAAGGTCGACAGCATGACAAGCCAGATGAACGGGTTCGACAGGTCGGCCCAGAGCAGCGTCGGCAGCAGGATGGCGATACAGATCAGCACGCCGCCCATGGTGGGAGTGCCGGCCTTTTTCTGGTGCGCTTGCGGCCCGTCCTCGCGGATGTACTGGCCAATCTGGAACTCGCGCAGCTTTTCAATCACGTAGGGGCCGATAAACAGCGCGATCAGCAGTGCGGTGAGCGAGGCGAAGGCGGTGCGAAAGGTGAGGTAGCGAAAGATGCGGAACGGCGAAACGTAGGGGAAGAGCTTCTGGTAGAGCAGCCAGTAAAGCAACGGGGGTCTCCGGGCAGTCGCCTTATCTTACAGGCGTAACGGAGGTATTTTGTCGAGAAAGCCGCGCTCGGTGACCCCAGTGCTGTTATCAGTCTGATGCGGAAGCTTACAGCTTCACAGCTGTTAAAGAGATTTGCGGAGGTGCCGGCAATGGGGGCGCGGACGGTAGTGCGGCTTCGCCGAGCGGCACCAATTTCCCTTCCAGCGAAATGCGGGTCGACTGACCCAGCGGTACATCCACTTGCTGCTCAAAGCGCACATGATTGACATGGGGCTCGCTCTGTCCGGGAGCGAGTGGTCGCGCCCTTTCACTTACGTACTGTATTCTCGCCTTTAAACCGGTTGGCGTTTCTTCCACATCGCTTGCCTCGACCGCTTGCTGCAAGCTATTCGGCTCTCCCATGGCTCCGGTGGATATGTTGAGTTCAGCCATGCCCGGCTTACCTGCCGTTACTGGCACATTCAGCACAAAATCTTGCGCCGGCTCCGCACCATGAGCGCCGACGGTGACTGTTAAACGGTAATAGTGAGTCGCAACGTTTGCCGGCTGCTTTATCGCATCGGGTGTTTGCGCGACACAAACGGATGCAAAACACATAGACGCGAACAGTGCACTTTTCAAGGTCATCGAGCCCTCCTGAATTAAGTTCGAAACCGCGGGTAGCCTCGCAGTTGGAGCTTCGACTCTGCCCTGGGTTGAAACGTAAGCGCTGTCACGATCTTTAGAAATAGGCGCAAAGTTCCAACCTTGCTCGCAAACATCATGGTCATCTATGCGATGGTCAGGGCTTCCAGCGCCCGCTCGAGCCGCACGCCGCGCGAGCCTTTCAGCAGCACGGCGTCGCCTTGACGGAGCTCGCGCGCGAGCCAGGCACCGACTTCCATGGCGTTTGCGAAAAACAGCGCGGGCGTGCCGAGTTT
>CAXTYP010000343.1:0-3098 GCA_964248435.1 uncultured Acidobacteriaceae bacterium
GGGCTCGGTCGTGCTGGCCGCGATCTCCAGCGTTTCGGTCGCGCGCATCTTTTGGGGCTCGGCTCCCATGTTTCGCATCCCTTCGGTCACGCTTCGCGATCCGCGCGAGCTGACTGCCTACGCGGTGCTGGGTGTGATCGGCGGCTTAAGCGCATTTGTGTTTGCCAAGGCTCTGGGCACGCTGCGACCCCGCCTGCGCGCCATGCCGGCCAATGCACAGCTGTTTCAGCCGGCGATCGCGGGCCTGCTGGTCGGGCTGATCGGGTACTGGGGGCTGCCGCAGGTGATGGGGTCGGGCTACGGGGCTATGGATGAAGCCCTGCACGGGCAGTTCACCTGGCCGTTTCTGGCGCTGCTGGTCTGCTTCAAAATGCTGGCGACGACACTGTCGTTTTCAAGCGGCACACCGGGCGGCATGTTTGCGCCGACACTGTTCCTGGGCACGATGCTGGGGGCCATGGTGGGCACGGTGGAGCACATGGTGTTGCCGCACAGTTCGGGCGGGGTCGGCTCGTATGCACTGGTGGGCATGGGGGTGTTGTTCGCGGGGTTTCTGCGCGCGCCGCTCACGTCGGTCTTTATGGTGCTCGAAATGAGCGGCAACTACTCCATCATCCTGCCGGTGATCCTGGCGAACACCATTGCTTACCTGATTTCGCGATCGCTGCAGCCCACACCCATCGTCGAGCTTTTCACGCATCAGGATGGGCTGGAGCTGCCGTCCATGGAGGAGCAGCGTGAAGCCATGGGCCTCCACCTGGAGGATGCGCTGGCGCCCCTGCGTGCGCCCTGGCTCCCCAGCCGCGAAACCCTGAAAACGGCAGCCGTTGAGCTGTCGCTCGATCCCACGCTGCGCACGCTGGTGGTGCGGATGGACGACGGCGGCTGGTACGTGTTGAGCCTCCACGAACTGGCGACCCTGGCGCAGGCGCTGCCCGGCGACACCGCGCTTGAAAGGGCCCTGCCGGCCGAGCGCACGCCGCTGCTTTTTCCCGATCAGCCGCTCGATTCCGCGCTGAAATATTTTTCCCGCTGGCCCTTGCTGCCGATCAGCAATCGCGCCGCCAAGGGCACACTGGAAGGCATGGTGACTCTGGAAGAGGTGTTGATGCGTTACCAACGTGGGTAAGGCGGGGGCAAAGCCTTTGCGAATCCAGGCCAGTTATGAGACGTTCAGAGGGGCTCGAGTGGTAGCATCTATGCCGGCGCCGCCCGCTTTGACCACAGAGGTCCGTACTTGAACCGATACTTTCGTACAAGCGCCGTGCTCCTGCTTCTAACCCTTTTCGGCATGTTTCTGCAGGGTTACCACCCAGGCGCTGAGGACGACGGCATCTATCTTTCCGCGATCAAACGCGACCTCAACCCCCGGCTTTATCCGTTCAATACCGACTTCATCACGCTGCAAGGCAAGGCGACTATTTACGACAAGGTCGTGGCATCGCTGTGCAGCGCGACGCATTTGCCGGTCAGCTGGATGTGCCTTGTGCTGCAGCTGCTCGGAATCGCCCTGCTGCTGGCCGGCTGCTGGTGGATCGTGGCGTACTGCTTCCCTTCCTTTCGCGCCCGTCTGGCCGGGGTGCTCACCATCGCGTCCCTCCTGTCGCTGCCCGTCGCCGGCACCGCGGTGTACCTGGTCGACGAACACCTACACCCGCGCCTGCTGGCGACCGACCTGATCCTGTTCGCCATCGGTGCCATGCAGCGAGGACACCGCGCACGGGCTGCCGTGTGGCTGCTGCTTGGCTGTTTATTTCACCCCATCATGGGCGCTTTCGGCGTTTCATTCTGCCTGCTGTACGGCGGCTACGCCTGGTGGGAGCAAGCGCGTGAACGCAAGGCAGTGCCCCTGGGTGTCTTGAAAGGCTCCTCCGTGCGGGCCGCTGCGATGCCCGGCGCCTACCTTTTTCATCCGTCAAATGGTGCCTGGCGAACGGTGATCATGAACCACCACTCCCTGCTGCTGACCGAATGGGCATGGTTTGAGTGGTTGGGAGCTCTGGCGCCGCCGCTACTGCTGTTTGGACTCGCGCAGCTTGGACGCTCGATCGGCAATGAGCGCTTTCGTCGCATGGCCATAGTGGTCACCGTGTTCAGCACGGTGCAATTAGCCCTGGCTTTGGTCATGCTGTTTTCACCGCATGCGATCCATTTAGCTCCCCTGCAACCGATGCGCTACCTCCATCTCACATTCCTGTTCCTGTTCCTGCTTGGTGGTGCCGCACTGGGCGAGTGCGTTTTACGGGCTAGCGCAGTTCGCTGGGCTCTGGTGTTTTTGCCACTGGCCACGGTCAACAGTTGGGCCGCGCGCGACCGGTATCCCGGAACACCCAACATCGAGCTGCCGACAACTGCTCCCGGCAACGATTGGCTTCGCATATTCGCCTGGGTGCGTGAACATACGCCCGAAAACGCGGTGTTCGCACTCGACCCCAGCTACCTGTCGCTGCCCGGAGAAAACAATCGTTCTTTTCGTGCCATTGCAGAACGTTCAAGCCTGGCGGATGAAGCCAAGGACTCGGCTGTGGTCACCCAGGTGCCGGATCTAATCTCCGCCTGGGAAACGCAGGTGGACGAGCAGCGAAACTGGCGAGGCTGGACCCGCGCTGACTTCCAACACCTGGCAGAGGTCACGCCGGTGCGCTGGGTTTTGGTCGCCCCGGTCCAATCGGCCGGGCTTGCTTGCCCTTATACAACCGGCACTGTGGACGTTTGCCGCATTTCGCCCGGATACGCGCCGGAGTAGTGTCCGCGCACGACAGGACTTGCGTGCGGGCGTCCCTCCTTCTACGCTCAAAAGCGATGCCGCCATGCTGACTCTCTTTCAACGACTGCTGCTGGGTGGATTGCTGCTGCTCGCCCTGCTGGCGGGGTTGAGCCTGGCGGTGCGGCATACGTTTGTTTCCTTGTCGGCGCTGGATAGACGCGGGGAAGCGATGGACCGCGCTGTCGCGAGTCTTGCCGCAGCCCAGGCTTCGCTTTCGCGCGAGCAGATTCTGCTGGAGCGCTTGCTGCTGCACCTACCCGCGGACAGCCCGGATGCGGGGAGCGAACCCGCGGAACGCGCAGCGCAGCCGGCGGCGGCATCCATGCCGGAG
>CAXTYP010000344.1:0-3090 GCA_964248435.1 uncultured Acidobacteriaceae bacterium
GCGAAGAGGAAGAGCTGGGGCGTAGTGTGTCATTCGGAGCATGCTCGTCAAACAGGCCTCCGCGGCACAGATCGGCGCTGGCCTGCACCGGCGTGCACTGGCCGAGCACACCTACGCGCAACGCGCGGGGCAGGCCCACACGCTGCTGCAACAGCTGTGGGCCGCCAAGGGTGCAGTGTGAGAATCAGCATCCTTGGCCTCACCATCACTTCCGCCTGGGGCAACGGCCACGCCACCACGTATCGCTCGCTCTGCCAGGCGCTCCATGCGCGCGGGCATAGCCTTCACTTCCTTGAATACGACGCTCCCTGGTACCGCGGGCACCGCGACCTGCCCGCGCCCGCTTTCTGCGAGGTCACGCTGTACAGTGAATGGCCGGAGGCCGAAAGCTGGCTGGCCGAAGCCGCGCGCACGAGCGATCTCGTCATCGTCGGGTCGTACTTCCCCGACGGCATTGCGGCCGCGAATTTCCTGTTCGAGCACGCGCACTGCCCCGTGTTTTTCTACGACATCGACACCCCGGTCACCGTCGAGCGGCTGCGCAACGAAGGCGCAACCGAAGCCCTGCGCGCGGATCAAATCCCGCGCTACGATGCTTACCTCAGCTTCACCGGCGGCCCCATTCTCGACGAACTCGGGTCCCGCTTCGGCGCGCAGCGTGCCCTGCCGCTCTTCTGCTCCGTCGACCCCGACGCGCACCGGCCGCAGCCCGTCGACGAGCGCTTTCGCTGCGCTCTTTCCTATCTCGGCACCTACTCGTCTGACCGTCAGCCCAAGCTCGACTCGCTGTTTGTGGAGCCCGCGCTGGGCACGCCCGGCGAGCGCTTTCTCCTCGCCGGCGCGCAATACCCCGAGTCCATCGGCTGGCCCGACAACGTGTGGCGCTTTGAGCATGTGCCGCCAGCCGAGCACCCCTCGTTTTATTGCTCTTCGCGCTTTACGCTCAATCTCACCCGCGACAGCATGGTCGCAGCCGGTTGGGCACCCTCCGTGCGCTTGTTTGAGGCCGCGGCCTGCGGAGCCGCAATCATCTCGGACCGTTGGCCCGGCCTCGACGAATTACTGACCCCCGGCAAGGAAATCCTGCTCGCTTCGACCACCGACGACGTCCTGCGCATCCTGCGCGAAACCACCGACAGTAAGCGCGAAGCCCTGGGCCGCGCAGCCCGGGCCCGCGTTCTGGCCGAGCACACCAGCGCGCAACGCGCGGCGGAGCTCGAAACAATCGTGGCGTGCGCAAACGCCTCTGCCAAGACCCGCACGTAGCATGGCTGCCGACGCGCTCGCTCACGCGCAAGCTCTCCTGGCAGCGCGCTCTGTCCCCAAGGCACTCGCCGCGTTTCACAGCGCTGAGGGAGCCGGAGCCGACCCGGACACCTGCGCCGCGGGCCGCTGGGAGTGCCTTATGCTCCTGGGCGACTACGAAGCCGCCTGGAAGACCAGCGACGCCATCGACGCCCATCACAAGGGCCGGCATGACGCTTTCGACGGGCACAGCGCAGGCCCCCAGCGGTTCTGGACCGGCGAGTCGCTACGCGGCAAACAAGTCATGCTGCGCTGCCTCCACGGCTTCGGCGACGCACTCCAGTTCATCCGCTTCGCACCACAAATCTGCGCCGCAGCCGCTTCGCTGTGCGTGGAAGCGAACCCTGAAATCGTTCCGCTCCTCCGAGCCTGCCGCGGTGTCGAACAGGTCATCCCCTGGGGTCCGCTTGCCCCCGCGCAGCCGCCCGCGTGGGACGCGCAGATCGAAATCATGGAGCTGCCGCGCATCGTGCGCGCCACCATCGCCGACCTGCCTGTGCCACCTTATCTCGACGGGGCGAGCCTCCACACCGAGGACGAAACGATTCGCCGCCTCAAAGTCCGCAGTCAAACACAGACCGCACGCCCGCGCATCGGTTTTTCCTGGCGCTCCAGCAACTGGAACCCGCTTCGCTCCGTTCCATTCCCGACACTCGCCCGGAGCCTGGCTGCTGTTCGGAACTGCCACTGGTACAGCCTGCAACAAGAGGGACAACCGGAGCTCGAAGCTTTCCCGCACGCCCAAAACATCGAGGCGGCTGATCTCGCCATCCTTGCCATGCGCATCGCGCAACTCGATGCCATACTGACGGTTGACGGCGTGCTCGCGCACCTTGCCGGGGCGCTCGGCCTCCCGGTGCTGCTGCTGCTGCCCCATGCCGCCGACTGGCGATGGGGCCTCGCTGATACCACGCCGTGGTACCCCCGCATGCGCTTGTTTCGCCAGCAAACGCCGGGCGACTGGAGCCATCCGGTCGCCGCCGCCGTCAAGCATCTGACCTCTTTATGATCCGTGACGAATACGACGTGATCCTGCTGGGCGCGGGCATCGCCGGCCTTGCAGCCGCGCGCGCATTGTCCGAAGCAGGGAAGCGCGTACTGCTGCTTGAAGCGCAGCCGCACGTCGGCGGCCGTATGCTCACTCATCACGAGCCCGGCCTCGCGCAACCGATGGAGCTCGGCGCCGAGTTCATCCACGGCCGCCCGCCCGAGCTGCTGGCGCTCCTCGCAGAAGCCGGTTTGGAGATCTACGAAGCTGGGGGCGAGCAGCTCTGTTTCCTCGACGGTGCATTGCAATCGTGTCCGGAAGACGCAGGCGCATGGCAGCTGCTTGACGGCATGGCCGCGTTCGCGAACGAGCACGGCGATATGAGCTTTAACAACTACCTCGCGCATTGCTCCGCCAGCGACGAGGACAAGGACCGAGCGCGCAATTACGTCGAAGGTTTCAACGCCGCCGATGCCGGCGTGATCGGCATCCTCGGCCTCGCGCAGCAGGAGAGGGCCGAGGACGAGATTGAGGGCGATCGCGTGGCCCGGGTCGCTCGGGGCTACACAGCCCTTGCGGAGTTTGTTCGCGATCGCGCCCTGGCGAACGGGGTCACCCTCCAGCTCAACACGCCGGTAGAACGTATAGAGTGGCAGCCCGGCCGCTGCACCGTCCGGGCGAGCGACGGCCGGGAGTGGAGCGCCCGCAAGATCGTTTGTGCGCTCCCGCTCGGCGTGCTGCAATCAGGCTCCGTGACATTTCAGCCCGAACCGCAGGCCGCCATGCAAGCCATCGCA
>CAXTYP010000345.1:0-3073 GCA_964248435.1 uncultured Acidobacteriaceae bacterium
AGGGATGGGTGGCCGGCGGCACCGCTAAACCCGCGACCTGGGGCCATCTCCGCCGCCGGTACCTGCATCATTCTCCGTTGGAGAGCAAAACAGCGATAAACAAATTCCTTCTCGTTCTGGGCGGGGCCGCCCTGGGCATCGCCGGCTATGTGGTCTACAACAACTCACTCAGTGCCTCCACCGCCGACGGGCTGAGCGGCAAAACAGACCTGTGGGGAGCCAAGAACCGCGTCAAGGGTACCGGCGGTATTCTCGGCGGCAAGCTGGAGCAGGGCCTCGGGCAGCTGACAAACGATCCCGCGGTGGAAGGCAAAGGCGTTCTCGACGAGACGGTCGGCCGCGTCAAGGATGCCGCGGGCCAGGCTGCCCATGCGGTCAGCGACACCATCGACGACATGAAAAGCTAGTCCACCCCCGGCACACTCCCTACGAGCACACTGCTTGCATGGGCGGGCTGCATCCTACAGAAATGGAGGGCGGCACGCCCGCTCTCCATGCAACCACCTAAAGGCGGCTGATGATCGCGCACACCCCCACTCCCAGGCAGCCCGGGCAGCCGGCCCAAACAAAAACCTTTCTCGACCAGCTTTGGGACGCGCGCGCGGCACGCGTTTTTGCCACGGCGCTGATTTTCACGGTCGTGATCATATTTCTGAAGGCCGCGCGCGAAACCCTGACCCTGTTTCTTTTTGCCATCCTGTTCGCCTACTTTCTTGAGCCCGCTGTTGGCTGGCTCGTCAAGCCCATGCGCGGCCGAGCCAAGGCCATCCTGGTGGTTTACATTGTCCTGATCGGCGTCCTGGTCGGCGTCGGCTTTATCGCCGGCCCATCCATTGCGGATGAGAGCAAGCAGCTCGCCATGAGCCTGCCGTCCTTGCTGGACCGCCTCGGCTCCGGCGAACTGATCCAAAGCTTCGGCCGGGCTCACCACCTGCGCCCCGCTGTTATCAACCAGGTGCAAACCTTTCTTGTTTCGCACAGGACGGAAATCCTGGGCTACGGCAAGATCATCGGCGCCAAGATCGCCGAGCCCATACAGCACATTTGGTGGCTGATCCTGATCCCCATCCTCAGCCTGTTCTTTCTGAAGCAAGGCTTTGAAATTGCCGATGGGGCGGTGGACCTGGGCCGCTCGCGCACCGAGCGCGGCATGATCCGCGGCCTCCTTGACGATATCAATGTCATGCTCGGCAGCTACATCCGCGCCCAGATCATTCTCGCGGGGCTGACCCTGGTCTCGTACCTGATCGTGCTCAGCCTTTTACGCGTACCGTACGCCGTCATTCTCAGCCCCATCGCCGGTTTTCTTGAGTTCATCCCGGTTGTCGGTCCAGCTATCGCGGCGGTTTCAATCGTGTTGATCGCGCTCTTGTCTGGCTACTCCCACGTGCTGTGGCTGGTACTCTTTTTGGGCATTTGGCGTCTCACGCAGGACTATGTGTCCGCGCCCCGCATCATGGGCAAGTCGCTCGAGATCAATCCCCTGCTGCAGATCTTCGCCGTGCTGGCCGGCGGCGAGATGGCGGGCGTTGTCGGCGCCCTGATCGCGGTGCCCGTGGCGGCCACGCTTCGCATCTTCGGGCGACGGCTTCGCCGCTCGGATGATGGCACACCTTCCCCGTCAATCACCGGTGGAGAAGGAAAGAACATAGCGCCCTCCCACTAATCCCCGAACAGCCGCCCTTCGCGCATGTTCGCGATGTATCGCTTTGAATTGAACTTGCGGCCTGTGCTTGCGCCCGACATATACCGTACCTTGCCGAAGATCGGCCGCTCAAACCATGGGCGGTCGTGAACACCGCAGATAGCCCAGGCAATATTCGCGTAGCCGTTGGGGTCGCGGCCGCACAGGAAATAACGGTCGTTCAAATACACGCACGTATCAAATGCCTCGGCGGCGTTTGGGCTCCACTCAAGAATCTTCTTGGCCCAGTACATGCGCAGCACGTTATGCATCCAGCCGGCTTCGACCATCTGCTGCTGCGCCGCGTTCCACATATCGTCGTGTGTTTGGTGGCGCTCCATCTGCTCACGCGTGTAAGTCACCGGACGAGGGTCGCGGGCATGTTGGCGCAGCGACTCGCGGGCCCAGTCCGGCGCGCACTCAATGTTGTCGTAGTTCGGCACAAACCGGACAAAGTTGACGCATAACTCGCGCCATGCCAGCACCTCGCCATAGTAAGCATCGCGAGCCTCGGGCGTGCAGTTGCCGGCTCGCACCGCGTCTTCAATCGAGCGTGTAACGGTCAGCGCACTAATATGCCCGTAATGAAGATAAGGGGAAATGCGGCTGGTTCCGTCCCGCTCCGGGTGGTTGCGCACGGTGTTGTAGTCGGCCAGGCGATGCGTCACAAACTCTGCCAGCAGCTTTTGCCCGGCGCGGGTGCCGCCGGTAAAGGTGTCGACCGGGCGCACGGAGCGATCAAACGGCGCGCCCCAGCCTTCCGTCAGGTCGTCACCGATGTGAAAGCTTTGGAAGCCGTGGGGTCGCTGCCAGGTGTGGCGGGCCGGCCCGGGCGAGGGCCACTCGAGGAACTGGGGCAGCTCGGCGAAGAACTTGGGACGAAAGTGGTGCGCGGCATAGAAGTGCTTGGTAAAGCGGTTTGCCGGGACGATGTTGTCCGCGTCCACCGTCCAGTACGGCACATCGATGCGGTGCGCAAACACCTGCCGCCAGCGCTCGGGCTCGCGCATCGGGTTTTCATCGGCAACCACGGCCGCGGCCCCAAGCTCGACGACCAGCTTTTCAAGCGCGTTATGGGGAGGCCGCCGCACGATCAGCGGCACATTGCGCTCAAGCAGGTCCTGCTCGGCATCGACCAGGCCCTGGCTGAGAAAGTGGTAGTGCCGCCAGTTGGCATGGGGAAAGTTGCTGATTGCAGAGAAAAACGCGACCACCGGCAGCCCGAGTTCGTTGCCGAGCTCGATCGCTTTGTCGAGCGCGGGGTTGTCTATGCCGCGTTCCGCGCGCTGCATCCAGTAGATGACGCAGCGCCCGTCGCGTGGGGGCTCCCCGCCGCGGCGAGCCGTGACGCGGGGGTTGTCTGCGATGGCCTGGAGCGCCTGCGGCATG
>CAXTYP010000346.1:0-3071 GCA_964248435.1 uncultured Acidobacteriaceae bacterium
TGCTCGCCATCGGCTATCGCAAGGGCGGCACCGCGCCGGTCTTCGCCGGCATTCCTGTCGGCACGCCGACAGTGGACCCCGTGGTGCAGGCGTTGATGCTCACCGATGTCGTGGTGGAAGCCGTGGTGGTCGCCCTGCTGCTCGCCATGGTCGTCAAGGCGCATGAAAAATCCGGTACGGTCGACCCTGCGGATCTACGGACCATGCGTGGTTAGCCCCCATTTTTCACTGGGCACGGTGCTGCCGCCACTGCCCGTTGTGGTGCCGCTGCTGGCGGCGGCAGTGCTGGCGGCACTGCGGCAAAAGCTTGCGCGCGCGGCAGCGGACTCCATTGGCATTCTGGCCGCGTCCATCAATCTGCTGGTTTGCCTCCTGCTGCTGCGGTTGTCGCTGCACGCGACCATCGTCGCGTGGTTTGGCGGATGGTATCCGCGCGGCCACCAGGTCATCGGCATCGGCTTTGTGGCCGACCCCGCGGCCGCCGGCCTGGCGACTCTCGCGGCTTTTCTCACCCTGCTTTCACTCGTGTTCTCGTGGCGATTTGTGGACGCCGGGGCCAACCACTTTCAACCCTTGATGATGGTTTTTCTGGCCGCCATGTCCGGCTTTGCGCTGACCGGCGACCTGTTCAATATGTTCGTCTTTTTTGAGTTGATGAGCACCGCCGCCTTTGCGCTGTGCGGGCTCAAAAGCCAGGAATCGGCACCCATCCAGGGTGCGTTCAACTTCGCCGTCACCAACACCATCGCGGCCTTTTTCGTTCTGACCGGTATCGCCCTGCTTTATGCCATTACCGGCGCTTTAAACCTCGCACAAATCGGCGCGACCCTGGGCACGCGGCACGATCCGCTGGTGCTGTTCGCCGCCACCCTGCTGTTCTGCGGCTTCTTGGTCAAGGCCGCCATTGTGCCTTTTCACTTCTGGCTGCCCGACGCGCACTCGGTTGCCCCCACGCCGGTGTGCGTCCTGTTTTCAGGGCTCATGGTCGAGCTCGGCCTGTATGCCGTGCTGCGCCTCCATGCCGTTGCCTTTTCTCAAACCTTTGCAGCGTACCCTGGCCGGCTTAGCGCCCTGCTGCTTTCGCTCGCGGTCACAACCGTGCTGCTCGGGGGCGTCATGTGCTACGCCGAGCACCACCTGAAACGGCTTCTGGCCTTTTCCACTATCAGCCACGCGGGCCTGATGCTTTCGGCACTCGCGCTCAACACACCGCTCGCGACCGGCGCGATGCTGCTGTACCTGCTGGCGCACGCGCTTATCAAGTCCAGCCTGTTTTTCTCCTCGGGCATCCTGCTGCACCGCTTGCGCACCGTCAGTGAGCCCAGGCTGTTTGGGCGCGGTCGCCCTCTTCGCTGGACCGCGGTGCTGTGGTTCGCGGGCGCGGCAGGCCTGGCCGGCGCGCCCCCGTTCCTTACCTTTCTCGGTGTCGCCATGGCCACCCATGCAGCCGGTCCGCTGCGGTGGATTCCTTACCTGTTTATGGCCGGCGGCGCATTGACGTCGGCTGCCGTGCTGCGGGCCGGCATGCACATCTTTTTCGGCTGGGGCAGCGCACCTATTACCGACCGGTCCGCGCAGGTCGACGAGCTGCCGGAAACCCGGGCCGAAGAGTCGCGGATCTTTCCTTATCACTTTCTGCCCCCGTTGTTGTGCCTGCTTGTTGCCGTCACCCTTCCGTTTGTGCCCGGCCTGCGCCCTTTTATCCTGCTGGCCGCCGACCGCGTGAGCGATGGGCCGGCGTACATCCACACCTTGTACACGGGAGTTTCCATCCCTGTTGCGGCTCAGGCCCCTTTTCGCATCGCCTCGCTCATCAGGCCTGCAATGGAAGGCCTGTTGGCCCTGACACTCGGCCTGCTGCTGGCGCTCAGCTCGGTATTTCGTCTGCGGTTTCCGCGCTCCCTGCGCGTGGGTGCATTTCTTGAAGGTCCCATGGCCCCCTTGCGCGCACTGCAAAGCGGCCATCCCGGTGACTACGTCATGTGGCTGACCGTAGGCGTAGCCGTCATCGGCCTGGCCATGATGACCGGGTTGCGCTAGCGCAATTTGCCGCGGTAGCGCAGACTGGCCTTGTTCCGCTCGTCCAGAGCCGGGCGGCCCCCGGCGACAAGACCCTCGGCGCAGGCAATCGCACGTTCCAGCGGCGGGCCGTCGAGATGGCGTTCGGCCGGTCGCGGCAGAAAGTCATACCAGGGGCCGCCAAAGGCGTGATCCAGGCAGATGCGCTTGAAGCAGTGATCCAGCCGGATGGGCCAGTGCTGCTCGCGCGCAAGCGCCGGCAGCACGGTTTCGGTCAACCGCTTGAAGTCGGCGATGCGGCCGCTCCGGCTTGGGCCCACCACTGGCATGCGACCTTGCCTCCGCCCTCCCAAGCCGCCCGCCATGAGGAGGGAATCCCTCTGTGTGCATCTCTTCCGTGCTCATTCCAAAAGCCTGACAGGCTGACCTTTGCGCGTGTCAGTCCATCCGGATCAGGTCACCTCAGCAGCAATCCGACTGAGTGCTGAAGCTGGTAGGACCGCAACCAATCTGGTTTCTCAAGGCAGTATCTTGAGTCGCTGCGGCTGGCATTTCAGCCCGATAGCAGAATGAAATGCGGAACGGAAAGCGACCCGGGCCAGTCCCGGATCAGTCCTGACCGCGTGTTTCCGATTTGATAGATTGGTAGGCACGACTGGATTCGAACCAGCGACCTCTACCGTGTCAAGGTAGCGCTCTAACCAACTGAGCTACGCGCCTGCGTTTGCGCGGCAGGGCTGCCGCTCGTATGAGTATAGCCTACCGCTCGCGGCTTTGGCGCGGCACATTCCAGCGATCCATGGGGCAGACAAGTGCCGCATCCAAAGGAAAGTATGCGGGTCTGGGGCTATGCCATTTGGTTTGTGGGGGCCGCCGTGTGGCTGCTCGTCGCGGCGCTTTCCCTGCGCTTCCATGCGCCGGGCCGCACCCTGGGAGCTATGGCCGTTGCCATGCTTTTCTTTGTGGCCGGGATGTTCTTTTCGCGGTCCGGCGGCGGACAAACGACCCGGAAACGTGGAGGAGGCCGGCGCTGAACCGCCGGCCTCCGGTGT
>CAXTYP010000347.1:0-3067 GCA_964248435.1 uncultured Acidobacteriaceae bacterium
CCCGCCGGCCAGCTCCCGCACAAACGCATCGTCCCCGTCCGACGCCGCCCCCCGCAGCCCATGGTTTACATGCAGCACCAGCAGGCGCCAGCCTTCCGCCCCGGCCAGCGCGGCAGCCATCCGCAACAGCGCCACTGAATCGGCCCCGCCCGAAACCGCCAGCCCCAGCCGCGTTCCCGGCCCCAGCCCGTCCCGGCAAAACAGCCGCAATCCCGTCACCGGCTGCGTGCTCACCTCCCAGGCCTCCATTTCACCGTCCATCTCTGTCCCATCCGATCCACCTTCTCCCTCTTTCGTCATCTTGCGTACCTGAAAGTTTTCCTGATCTGGCCTCAACAGTGATGCAATTCAGTACAATCAGCGTTACGCTGTTAGGCCGTCGCTCCTGTACTCTGGGGGTGACTCTCTTTGAGCGCATGGAGCCCCGGGCATGGAAAGCGTGATTCTTTCCCCTGGGCAAGTGCGTCTATATGAATAAGTCCTACGCACGTTCCCCAACGCGTGTGCTCGGGAGAGAAGTGAGGGTTCCAGGTGAATTCAACGGTTAAGACAATCATCTTCTGGGTATTTATCTTCGCCTGCCTTATCCTTCTGTGGCAGGTCTTCCAGAAGAGCAGCGGCTCCGGGCACGACCAGGATGTGTCGTTCTCGACCTTTCTCCAGGACGCGCAGTCCGGGCAGGTCGCCGACGCCGGCATTACGGGCAACGAGATCCACGGGAAGCTCAAGTCCGGTACCCCCTACCACGTCACGGTTCCGGCCAACTACCCCAAGCTTTACGACCTTTTGCAGGACAACAAGGTCGCGATGACCGTGCATGACAACCAGGGAAGCGCCTGGCTGCCGATCCTGTTCAATCTGGGCCCTATTCTGATCATCGGCGCCCTGTGGTTCTTTATGCTGCGCCAAATGCAGTCGGGCGGCAACAAGGCCCTGTCGTTCGGTAAAAGCCGTGCGCGCCTCTTGTCCATGCAGCAAAAAAAGGTCACCTTCAAGGATGTCGCCGGCGTCGATGAAGCCAAGGAAGAACTGAAGGAAATCATTGAGTTCCTGCGCGAAGCGCAGAAGTTCCAAAAGCTCGGCGGCCGTATTCCCAAGGGTGTCCTGCTTGTGGGGCCTCCGGGCACCGGCAAAACCCTTCTGGCGCGCGCTGTTGCCGGCGAGGCCAATGTTCCCTTCTTTTCCATCTCCGGCTCAGACTTTGTCGAAATGTTTGTAGGCGTCGGCGCCAGCCGCGTCCGCGACCTCTTTGAGCAGGGCAAAAAGAACGCCCCCTGCATCATCTTTATCGACGAGATCGATGCCGTAGGCCGTCATCGCGGTGCTGGCCTTGGCGGCGGACACGATGAGCGCGAGCAGACCCTCAACCAGCTGCTGGTCGAGATGGACGGCTTTGAATCCAACGACGGCGTGATCCTGGTCGCCGCCACCAACCGCCCGGACGTCCTTGACCCCGCCCTGCTGCGCCCCGGCCGCTTCGACCGTCGCGTGATCGTCGGCCGCCCGGATGTCCGCGGACGTGAAGAAGTGCTTGCCGTTCATGCCCGCAAGGTCCCGACCGCGGAAGACGTCGATCTCCGCGTCATGGCTCGCGGCACCCCGGGCTTTTCCGGTGCCGACCTGGCCAACATGGTCAACGAGGCCGCTCTCAACGCCGCCCGCTACAACCGCAAGGCTGTGCAGATGTCCGACT
The DNA here is from genome assembly GCA_964248435.1 of uncultured Acidobacteriaceae bacterium. GTDB lineage: Bacteria > Acidobacteriota > Terriglobia > Terriglobales > Acidobacteriaceae > EB88. Next base: position 1,694 of record CAXTYP010000347.1, read on the forward strand.
TTGAAGCCGCCAAGGACAAGGTCATGATGGGCGCGGAGCGAAAGTCCATGCTGCTGAGCGACGAGGAAAAGCGGGTCACCGCTTACCACGAAGCCGGCCATGCCATCGTGGCCGCGATTCGCGACCACGCCGACCCCCTCCACAAGGTCACCATCATCCCGCGCGGTATGGCGCTCGGCGTCACCATGCAGCTGCCTGTTGACGACCGCCACACCGTCACCAAGGACTATCTCCAGACGCAGCTCGCCATCCTCATGGGCGGCCGCATTGCCGAAGAGATCTTCCTGAAGCAGATGACCACCGGTGCCGGCAACGACATCGAGCGCGCCACGGAACTGGCCCGCAAAATGGTCTGCGAGTACGGCATGAGCGGCCTGGGACCGCTCACCTACGGCAAAAAGGAAGAGCAGATTTTCCTTGGCCGCGAGCTTTCTCAGCACCGCGATTTCTCGGAAGAGACCGCGCGCCAGATTGACAGCGAGGTCCGCTCCCTGGTCGACGATGCTTACAAATCGGCTTACAGCATCCTTGATGGCCGCCAGGACTCCATGCACCGCATGGCCACTGCGCTGCTGGAACGGGAAACCCTCGACGCCAACGACATCCGGCTCATCATCGAAGGGCAGCCCTTGCCCCCGATCAAGCTGTCCGGCGGTCCTTCCGGCGGCGCCACCGCGGGCGATGTCCAGCAGGTCATCAAGCCCGAACCCAAGCACGGCGGAGCTTTCCCGGAAGGCAGCCCCTCCCCCGCTTAACCGAGCCTCACCACGGAAGAAAAAGGCAGCCCTCCAGGGCTGCCTTTTTCGTGCGCCCAGCGTTTCATGTCCGGCAGTCCACCAGCGACCCGTCAGCAGCCGGCACTGGCCCAAAACAGCGCAACCGGCGTAGCATTTTCGTAGCTTCCCCCCGAGGTATCTCCCATGCAGCGACGAGAATTTCTACGCCGGGCCGCGACCGGTCTCAGCGCCACACTGATCGCCGGCCAGGTGACTGGCCCCGTTTCACACGCCTTTCCCCTCGACCAACCCCTGCCTCAAAAGTTCCAGGCGCACGATGAGGTCGTCCTCGGCCGCACCGGCATCCGCACCAGCCGGCTCGCCATGGGCACCGGCACCATCGGCGGCGGCGGCGCTTCCAACCAGACCCGCATCGGCGATGACCGGGCGACGCGACTCCTGGTCGACGGCTACCACCGCCACGGCCTGCGCTTTTACGACACCGCCGACTCCTACGGCAGCCACCCCTACGTCGCCGCCGCGCTCAAGCACGTACCGCGCGACAAGGTCACGGTGCTGACCAAGACCGACACCCGCGACCCCGCCGGCGTCGAAGCTGCCAGGGGGGCCGAAGGAGATCTGGGGCGCGGGTGAGGCG
>CAXTYP010000348.1:0-3059 GCA_964248435.1 uncultured Acidobacteriaceae bacterium
GAAGAAGACGAAGACGCCGATCTGCGGCAAGGATTTCAAGACCGGGCAGACGTTTCTGAAGACGGTGCTGGCGCCGGCGTTCAAGGCGCGCATGCTGGGTGTGGCCGGCTGGTACTCGACCAACATCCTGGGCAACCGGGACGGCGAGGTGCTGGACGATCCGGAGTCGTTCAAAACCAAGGAAGAGTCGAAGCTGGGGGCGCTTGAATATATCCTGCAGCCGGAGTTATACCCGGACTTGTACTCGGATATGTACCACAAGGTCCGGATCAACTACTACCCGCCGCGTGGGGATAACAAGGAAGGCTGGGATAACATCGACATCTTCGGCTGGCTGGGTTACCCAATGCAGATCAAGGTGGATTTTCTATGCCGGGATTCGATCCTGGCGGCCCCGCTGGCGCTGGACCTGGTGTTGTTTATGGACCTGGCGAAGCGAACACCGGAACTGGCGGCCGCGGGTATCCAGGAGTGGCTGAGCTTTTACTTCAAAGCACCGCAGACGGCGGAGGGTTTGTATCCCGAGCATGACTTGTTTATCCAGCTGATGAAGCTGAAAAACACGCTGCGGCACGTGATGGGCGAGGAGCTGATCACGCACCTGGGGCTGGAGTATTACGAGCAGTAGGGCTCGCTTCGCGGGTGGATGGAAGCCGCGCCCGATAGGCGCGGCTTTTTGTTTCGTTAAGTTTGTGGTTGTTACTGCTGGCAAAGCGGCAACCTCTTCTATGGATAACATTTATTACTCGATTGTTAAACCTGATCTTGCCTCTTCTTACTGCGAACACTTATTACAAAGGGGTGTCGGCGAGAGCCCCCCGCCAGTACTCAGCAAGTGCCTCACTTAGTTCCTGCTTGAAGCCGGTGGGCGGCAAGGGGCTGTGACTGCTATCCCGTGTTTCAGCGGCGTTACCAATGGACTGCCACAACCCACGGGTCAGGGCGTAGGTTCTCATGAGTAACTGGACACCGCGCGCCGGCGGGAGGTCGAGGGCTGCGGCCAGGATCGTCCCGCTTTCCAGGAGGCGTTGGTTCAAGGCCCCCTTGAAGCTGTGGAGGGCTTCGGGGCCCAGGTTGCGTTCGACGACGCCGTGCCCAAGCGCGTCCAGCCGGAGCAAGTCTCGGTTGGCTATCAAGTAGGCAACGGATCGGCCCAGGAACTCGCGAACCATGTCGGGACGGGGCTTGTCGCCGCGGAATACCTCATCGACTTCACGGAGCACACCGCACCAGCCCTCGATGATGAGAGCGGCGAAGATCGCCTCCCTGGTCGCGAAGTAGAGATAGACGGTGCCCTTGGCCAGGCCGGCTGCGACCGCGATGTCCGCTACGGCGGGGAGATCGCCGCTGCCGGAGGCGAAGAGTTGACGCGCCGCCGCGAGAATCGCCTCCCGTCGCGCCTGCTTGTCTTCCCTGCCGTAAGCACGTTTAGCCACGGGCCTTGACCGGCCTGGGCATGGAGGCTTTCGCGGAAAAATGACGCGGTGTGAGACGACTGCTCAACGCCATGACTTTGTTCAAACGGCCTGCAATCACGCCCGACTTGCCCCGGAACAACGCGTCGAGGCCGATCCGTGCGACATCGGCGGGAAGAAGCTTCATGCCTTCCAGGGCGCTTGGTGTTTGGTAGCCGGAAGCGTCGTTGAAGCCGGTATCCATCAACCCTGGCGACAGCACCGTCACGTTGACCGTGGGAGCCAGTTCGACATGGAGGGCTTCGCCGAAGGAGAGCACAAACGCTTTTGCGGCGGCGTAAGCGGCCATCCTAGGGACCGGTTGGTAGGCGGCCATGCTTCCGACAAGAAGGATGCGCCCACGACCGCGCAGCATCATTTGCCGGCCGAAGAGCTGGCTTAGCTCGACGAGGCTGACGGTGTCGAGTTGCAGCAAGGCGCGAAGACGCGCGGGGTCGTGGTCCAGAAAAGGCTCGGACAGTCCGAATCCGGCGTTGTTGATGAGGATTTCCGGCTCGATCCCACGCTGCGCCAGTTTTTGCTGCAAGGCCGTTGCGCTGTCTGGAAGGCTTAGATCGAGCGGTTCGACCACGACACGGACGCCGGGGTTCTGGCCGAGGACCCCGGCCAGTTCGTGTAGACGCTGCTCGGATCGCGCGGTGAGAACGACGTTGGTTCTGCGCTTTGCAAGCTCCGTCGCAAACTCCACGCCCAAGCCGCTCGATGCCCCTGTAACGACTGCCCACGACTGCCCATCACCCATTGCCTGCTCTCCATGACCTTGGGTCAGCATAGATGAACCACGGTCATTTGTGGCGAGCTCTGCCTTTGAGGTGAGAATGAACTGTTCCAGGGCAAGTTGGAGCGGTTCGTCCCAGGTCGAGTCAGCCCGCTTGGATTGCTGGCGGCGGTGCGACGTCGGGGGAAGAAGCCTGTTTTGAACGTCTGCTTGTTTCGCCTGGCCGTCCGACAAAGCTGCCGCTGGTGAGCGAAGTTTAGAAGGGCTCTCGTTTGAGGTGTTCCCTGCCCCAGGTGCAAAGGACGTCCGACACCGGGACCAGCGTGAGGCCGTAGGGTGTGAGCGAGTAGCGCACCCGCAGGGGCATGCCATCTTCCTGATGACGCTCGAGGATGCCGCTGCCTGTTATGTTCCGCAAGTGGCGCAGAAGCATTCGCTCTTTTTTCTGGTTCCGCTGAATACTCGCGTGGCCGAAAGTTCGGCCGATTGGCAGCGGGTTCATCGGACATGGTACGGGAGACATCGTGTGCGCACGGCCGCTCTTGCGATCGCGGCTGCCCTGCTCACTTATGTGACGGTGCGGTGAAGGTGCTTGGGTCCGGAGTGGTGAAGGTGAGCGCGCTTGCCGGGGGTTGGGGCCTTCGGCCGTGGACGGGGCTGACCGGCCGGATTACTGGTGATAATGCGACTTAGAGGTACAAATCCTCGTGAACTCGGATGACCCAGCGGGTACGCTGGCCTGTAAGGCCACGGAGCATCATCCCAGTTATCGAGGTCTTCTTTACGTGTAGAGTTCAACAGTCCGCACTTGCACTAGAAGCGGTCTCATAAACATTTGAGGCTGGATCGGTGGCACACTGGAGTTG
>CAXTYP010000349.1:0-3056 GCA_964248435.1 uncultured Acidobacteriaceae bacterium
GAACTCTGGGTCGGTACCGACGGACACGGTCTGCTGCGGGAGTCGCAAGGCAAAGTGGTCGCGGTGAGCGAATCTTTGGGGCATCCGAACGAGCGCATCCGTATGCTGTACATCGACCACGCCGGCGTGCTGTGGATCGCTACCCAGAACGGCATAGAGCGCCTTCACGGCAACCGGCTCGAAACGCTTGTTGAGGGCGGCATGATCTCTGGTGACATCACGGCGCCCTTTGCCGAAGATGGCTCCGGCGGCATGTTCTTTGTTACGTCCTCAGGGCTTTTCCATTGGAAGGAGCAACGGGTCGAAGCTGTTCCCCTGCCACGGCTGAAGGGCGAGCCGACGGCCATCTACAAGGATCCCGGCGGCTTGCTTTGGGTGGGCACTACACGCGGATTGCTGAACCTGGCAAAGGCCGATAGCGGCTGGCGCCCTGGTGCCCTGGTACGGCTAGGAAGCCCCGTGACCGCCATGCTGGGCAGCAGTCGAGATGGAGCGCTATGGATCGGAACGCGACGCAGTGGCCTTTATCGGCAGAGCCGGCGGGGGCTGGAGCATTGGGACAGCGGCAGTGGGCTGGCCGACGATGGTGTGCGCGCGCTTTTTCTCGATGATGAAGGTGACCTGTGGATCGGGATGCTGGCCGGGGGGTTGAGTCGTTGGAAGGAGGGCACGCTCCAACCCTATGGACCACGCGAAGGCCTGCCCGCAACCTACGCCGCGACCGTGTTCGCCGACTCGCACGGGGCGGTGTGGTTCGGTACATGGAACGGAGCGCTGTTTCGCAGCAGCGGCGGCATCCTCAAGCCTGTGGCGCTGCCCGGCAATCCTCCAGACTCACCGATACGGGCCATTACGGAGGATCAGCAGGGCCAGGTCTGGATCGGAACCTGGTTCCACGGAGTGTACCGTTTCGACGGGCACCGGATTCACGGCTACCTTCTGGGAAATGAGTCGCCAGGCAACGCAGTCAGCGCCATTCTGGCGGACCGCGAGAGTGGATTATGGGTAGGCACCTATGAAGGGGTGTTCCGCTACCCGGCAGGCACGCCCGACCTCCACGCACAGCATTTGCTTTTGCCGCACCGGCTTGTCACCTCCATGCTGCAGACCGCGGATCACTCGGTACTGGTGGGGACGACCACCGGGCTGTTCCGGGTGCGCGGCGAAGTGGCGGAGCCGGTGCGCGGGCTCGGTCGGCCTTACGTTCTTTCCTTGTTTCAAGACAGCGCCGGAGACGTCTGGGCGGGTACCCACGCCGGCCTCGAGCTCATCAACGGAAATCGCGCCGCATCCCTGCCCGTTTCTGTCGCACAGGCAAGTGGCTTGCCCGGCCTGCCGGTGTACAGCGGGGTCGAGGACGACCATGGGCAGCTCTGGCTGGGCACATCACGCGGCCTGTTGCGGCTGGGCGTGTCCCAGTTGCATGGCGCTGTGTCCGGGTCGAGCGATCCGCTCAACTGGCTGCTGCTCGACAAGAGTGATGGCATGCCTTCTGGCGAAAGCAGCGGCCTTTCGCGACCACTCTCGACCAAAACATCGGATGGGACACTCTGGTTTGCGACCACGGCCGGCTTTGTGCACACCACCGGCGCCGCGGAGCGAATGGGAGTCAGCCCTCCCGCCGCTTTGATTCGCGGGTGGGCGGCAAGCAACGATGCGGACACACGAGATCTCCAACCTGCGAGTCCGGCGATGTTGGCGGCCAGCGAACCGGACATCCTGCTGTTTTTCTGGGCAAAGCGACTCGCGGACGCTCCCAAGATCGAGTTTCGTTACCGGCTTCGCGGGTATGAGAGCGCCTGGACGCTCACGCAAGCTCGCGTCGCGAGGTACCGCAGGTTGCCGCCCGGTGCGTACCAGTTTGAAGTGCAGGCGCGCGTTCGAGGAGGCAGCTGGCTTTCTGCGCCCGCCACCCTCGCCGTGCGCCAGGAGCCTCATTTTTACCAGCGGTGGAGCTTCCTGTGCCTTCTTCTGCTGCTCTCCATTGGAACCTGCGGCTGGTGGATCCGTATGCGCCTGCAGAAACGGATGGAAAGAATGAAGGGCAGCATGGGCATCGTGCTGGAGGAGCGAAGCCGCATCGCGCGCGAGTGCCATGACACGTTGATGGCTGGATTTGCCGCGATCTCGTGGCAGCTGGAAGCAACGGCGAAGCTGTTCCGCGACAGCGACGATGAGCAAACGCCCGCGGCAAAGTCGTGCGAGCTGGCGCGGAGCATGGTCGGGCTCTGCCAGGCCGAAGCGCGCCGCATCATCTGGGACCTGCGCGACTCGGAAGAAGTCACAGGATCGCTTACGGTCGCGCTGCGGCGCATGCTGGACCGCAATCATGAACACAATTGCGCGGTCACCACCCTGCAGGTGGAAGGCGAGGAAGTACCACTGGCACCTGGCTGTGTGCATCACTTGATGTGCATCGGGCAGGAAGCCGTGTATAACGCTTTGCGGCATGCGCGGCCGACCTGTGTTGAGATCAGGCTGCGCTACGATCCCAGCACACTGCACCTGTTGGTGCGAGATAACGGGTCGGGTTTTGAGATCCATGACCGGGAACGCGCTCGCGCCGGCCACTTTGGACTGGCCATGATGGCGGAACGCGCACGTAAATTGGGGGCTAGTCTTTGTCTCGAAAGCGACAGCGCACGCGGGACCGAAATCGCGATCACCGTACCTTTCAACGCGGTAAGGCCACGGGAAAAAAGCAGGACGCCGTACGATGGATCAACGAATGAAAAGCATTACAGTTCTTCTGATTGAAGACCATTTCCTTGCGCGCATCGCCCTGCAGTCGGTGCTTGCCGGTCACTCGGAGATCAGGGTGGTGGGCGAGGCAGGTGACGGCGAGCAAGGGCTTGCCCTTTACCGGAGCTTGCGGCCGGACGTCGTGCTGCTGGACCTGCGACTGCCAGGGGTAAGCGGCTTTGAGGTCATTGCGAAGATTCGCAAAGAATTTTCAACCGCTCGTATCGTTGTGCTTTCAAACTGCGGGGGCAGCGAAGATGTTTACCGCGCTGTGCGCGCGGGGGCGATGGGCTACCTGACCAAGGACGCCAGCG
>CAXTYP010000350.1:0-3045 GCA_964248435.1 uncultured Acidobacteriaceae bacterium
GGCTACCGAGGGGGCTGCCGCGGTAGCCCCCGGGACGACGGTGTGGCGCGTGGTGGCGTATACGTACAACCGGCGGAGCGAGGCTGAAGGGAAGGCCGCCGCCGTGAACCGGCATCACCCAAATTTCAAGGCGGAGGCCTGGAGCCCGAATGGCGAGCGGCCTTTCCTGGTGACGCTGGGCGGCCCCATGCCGAGGGCGCAGGCAGTGGAGTTGCGCGACCTGGCGCGGCAGTCGGGCGTGGCGCGGGATGTGTATGCGCAGAACTATTCTCACTAAATGTGACGTGGAATGTGCGCCGAGAAATCGGAGGGCGGGAATGGCAGCCAAATGGATGGGATGGAGACTCTGGGGGCTTGCGGCGGCTTTTGCGGTGGCGCTGCCGGGCTTCGCGCTTCAAGCTGGTGACGCCGCCGCCCCCGCCGCTGCCACGGCGCCCGTGGCTATCAACCCGCCACCCGCGCCTGCACCGGGGTCGCTGCAGATCTTCTTTGTCGACGTGGAAGGTGGCCAGGCGACTTTGTTTGTGTCGCCGGACGGCCACTCGCTGCTGGTGGATACGGGCTGGCCCGATCAACAAGGGCGGGACGCGAACCGGATCGTCGCGGCGATGGAGATGGCCCACCTGTCCAGGCTGGACGCGGTGCTGCTGACCCACTACCACACCGATCACGCGGGCGGCGTGCCGCAGCTGCTGGCGCGGGTGCCGGTGGGGCTGTTTCTGGAGCATGGGCCCAACCGCGAGCCCGGTGAAGCCGCAACGGCCGCGGCCGATGCGGCGTACCGGCAGGTGTTGTCGAGCGGCCGGTATCCGCACCGGGTTTTGCGCGTAGGGCAAAAGCTGCCGGTGCCGGGCTTCGATGCGACGGTCGTGAGCGCCGATGGGCAGGTGCTGCCGGGGCCGCTGGCCGGTGGAGGCGCCGCCAATCCTTTTTGCGCCGATGCAGGCCAGGCGACGCCGGATGCGACAGAAAACAGCCGGTCGCTTGGCTTTGCGCTCCAGTGGGGGCCGAACGCGCGCATTCTTGACCTGGGCGACCTGACGCGCGACAAGGAAAAGGAGCTGATGTGCCCGGCAAACCGGCTGGGCCACGTGGACCTGCTGGTGGTGTCGCACCATGGGTGGTACCAGAGCTCGAGCCGGGCGCTGGTGGATGCGATCGCGCCGCGTGTGGCGGTGATGGACAATGGCGCGACCAAGGGTGGGTCGGTGCCGGTGCTGGATACGTTCAGGGACGCCCCGAACCATCCGGCGTTGTGGCAGCTGCACCGGTCGGAGGAGGGCGGCTCCCAGGCAGGCGCCGACCATAACACGGCGGCCGCGCAGATCGCGAACTATGGCGGCACAGGGCAGGTGCCGGACCGGGGCTTTCCCCTCCGTGCGACGGTTGCGCCCGACGGGACGATCACCATGTGGAACGGGCGCACGGGGCAGTCGCAAACCTACGCGGCGGCCCCGTAAGCCGGACTGCGTTGCGAAGAACAGAAGCGGCGCGCCGTCACATCGGCGCGCCGCTTTTTCGTCAGTCCTGCGTGGGGGGCGGCGGCAGGGCGGCGGTGTTTTGGCCTGCAGGGAGCTTCCAGCTGCCGTCAGGCTGTTCGGCGGCAATGTACTTGAAATGAGTCAGCAGGGTGCCGGGCGAGGTGGGCACGACACCCGGCGGCAAAAAAGCGAAATGGGTGACCTGTTGGTCGGTGTCGACCAGCGCCACGCCCGGTGAAAGCAGCTTGAACATGCGAATGGTGATGGCGATGGTGCTGCCCTTGAAGGGTCCGGCGAAGATGGTGCTGTGCACGCCCTCAATGGCGGCACGACCGGTAAACACCTGCCCGCGGATGTTGATGAAGTCTGCGTTCTCGGTAAAAACCGACGCGTAGGTGGCGCTGTCGTTGCTGTTCCAGGCAGACTGCTCGGTTTCAAGAAGGGCCTCGATCAGCGGCTGGGGGTTGGTCGCCGCGGCGGCGGAGGTGCTGCCGCAGCCGGAAAGGGCGAGGGTGACGGCGGCAATGCCGAGCAGGAAGGAAAGGTAAAGCTTCCATACGTGGTTGTTGGCGGATGCAGGGGTCATGGTGATTCTCCTTGAAGAGGGAAAGCAATTTCCCAGCTTGAGCAGGCCCCGTGGGGCGATGCGTATGCTGCCTATCCTCGGCCGCACCTACCGGGAAGTCCTGTAGCGAATCTGGAAGTTTTCTGTAGGTTTGCATGCCCGGTTCCGCATAGAGTGCATGGGATGGGGAGCACGGGCGACGGCGGCACCTGGCGCTTTGGAGAGTTCACGGCGGACCGGACGGCGTGGACGCTGTGCCGGTCGGGCACCCCGGTGCGGCTGGACCCGAAGCCGATGGCCTTGTTGTTTCTGCTCCTGGAGCGGGACGGGGCCGTGGTTTCGCACGAGGAAGCACTCCGGAGAGTGTGGGGCGAGGCGCTGTTTTTAGACGGCGAGTCCGCGATCTACACCGCGGTGAAAAAGATTCGTCAAGCGCTGGGCGACGGCAGCAGCGCGCGGGTGCAGACGGTTTCGGGCCGGGGCTACCGCTTCACGTCGGCGCTGCATGGAGAAAGCGTGGAACGCCGCCTGGCGATCCTGCCGCTGCGCAACCTGTCGGGCGACCCGGAGCAGGAGTACTTCAGCGACGGGCTGACGGAAGAACTGATTGGGACCCTGGCTCGACTGCTTCGCGGCCAAGTGGGCGTGATCGCCCGTACTTCGGTGATGCGGTTTAAAGAGGGCAGCCGTCCGGCAAACGAGATCGCACGGGAGCTGGGTGTTTCGGTTTTGATCGAGGGCAGTGTTCGCCGGCAGGGCCGCACTGTGCGCATCGCCTTGCAGCTGCTACGGGCCGAGGACGGTACCTGCTTGTGGAGCGGGGCCTGGGAGCGGGAAGGGGAGGACGTGTTTGCGCTGCAGGCGGAGGTGGCGCTCCATGCCGGAAGCGCGGTACGGGCCAGGCTGGTGCCGCCGGGCGTGGCCGAACCCGCGGGACGACTCCTTGCGATCGAGTCCGAGGTGTATGACCTGCACCTGCGTGCGCGGCACCTGCTGGCC
>CAXTYP010000351.1:0-3043 GCA_964248435.1 uncultured Acidobacteriaceae bacterium
TCTCCACGCGAGTGCCCGCCTCCTCGTCCGCCGCGCGGGTGACGAGCTCGAGCCGGGCGACCGACGCGATCGACGGGAGTGCTTCGCCGCGAAAACCAAGCGTGCTGATCGAAAGGAGGTCGTCGGACGTGCGCAGCTTGCTGGTGGCGTGGCGCTCAAAGGCCAGAAGCGCATCGTCGCGCCCCATGCCGTGCCCATTGTCGGTGATGCGGATCCGCTTGCGGCCGCCGCCCTCGATCTCGATGCGGATGCGGGTCGCCCCGGCGTCCAGCGCGTTTTCAAGCAGCTCCTTGACCACGGACGCCGGCCGGTCGACCACCTCGCCGGCCGCGATCTGGTTGGCGACCCCGTCGGGGAGGATGCGGATATGGCCCATGGGTCCAGCTTACCCGTTTCGACTTCCCGGACGGATCTCCTTGCGCTACGGGAAGCCCCGTGTGTACGGTCGCGGGACACTTTCCCGACGGACCGTTACCGCCCGCCGTCTTCCACCAGGTCGCCCAGCACGTGCATCCGCATAAAGTTGGTCGAGCCGGAGTGGGTCCGCGTCCCCGCGACGATGCCGACAATGTCGCCGCGGCGCGCAAACCGGCTCTGCTCAAGTGCGCGCTCGACGGTTTCAATCATGCGCTCGGTGGTGGCGGCCTTGCCGCAGGCGATGGGAAAGACGCCGCGCAGCAGGCTCATGCGGCGCAACACGGCGGGCGAGCTCGACAAGGCACAAACCGGCGGCCGGGGCATGCGCTTCGACAGGAGGCGGGCGGTCGCACCTGTTTCCGTAAACACGGCGATCGCGCGGATGTCGAGGTCGTTGGCGGCGTGCGCCATCGACTCGCAGATGGACTCGGGCACGGTGGTCGCGTGGCCCTGCGTGCGTACGGGGTAAAGCGCCGGCAGCTCGCGCATCTGCGCTTCGGTTTCGAGCACGATCTTTGCCATCATCTTGACCGCCTCGACCGGGTACTTGCCCGCCGCCGACTCGGCCGACAGCATCACCGCGTCCGTGCCGTCATAGACCGCGTTGGCAACGTCGGAGGCTTCGGCGCGCGTGGGGCGCGGGTTGTCGATCATCGACTCGAGCATCTGGGTGGCCGTGATAACCGGTTTGCGGTGCTCGGCGGCCCGGCGGATGATGAGCTTTTGCATCGCGGGGACCTTTTCAGGCGGCACCTCGACCCCCAGGTCGCCGCGCGCCACCATCACCCCATCCGCAATTTCGAGAATCTCGTCCACGTTGTCGATCGCCTGCGGCTTTTCAAGCTTGGCGATGATCCAGGTGTCGGCCCCGGCGGCGGTGATGCGGTCCTTGACCAGCCGCACGTCTTCGGCATTGCGCACAAACGAAAGCGCGATCGCGTCCACCCCGGCCCCGATCACAAACTCGAGGTCGTCGGCGTCCTTGTCGGTCAGCGACGGCACCTTGGCCGCGATGCCCGGCAGGTTGATGCCCTTGTTTTCGCCGAGCAGCCCGCCGTTGATGACCGAACACTCCACGTCGTCGCCCAGGATGCGCAGCACGTGGAGCTCGATCAGGCCGTCCGACAGGAGAATGCGCGCGCCCGGCTCGAGGTTTTCGGCAAGCGTGGTGAACGTGGTGGCGATCCGGTCCCGGGTACCCGCGATGTCCTCGGGCGTGATGGTCAGCACCTGCCCGGTTTCGAGCAGCACCGGGGTCCGGTTTTCGAGCTTGCCGGTACGGATCTTGGGGCCCTGGAGGTCGGCCAGGATGCAGACCGGCTTCGCTTCCTCGTCGGCCACCTTGCGGATCATCTCGATCAGCCGGAGCTTGTCAGGCTGGGTCCCGTGCGAAAAATTGAGCCGCGCCACGTCGAGCCCGGCGCGCAAAAGCGCACGAAACGTGGCCTCGTTGCCGGACGCGGGTCCGAGCGTTGCCACGATCTTGGCCCGGCGCAGCGCCCCGCTGCCCGTCCAGGGGTCCGCCAATCCCTTTGCCATCGATACCCTTCCCCCGGTGCTCACCCCGGTGCTCCCCCCGATACCCTCTGTCAACATCCCCATCTTTGCTTGTTCTCCCACGCGCGATTCTAGCCCCCCTGACGGGTGGCGCGCCGCAGTGTTTGCTGGGCGACCAGGTCCGGGGGCTGATCCTGATACCTTCCCGGCGGCGTATCCGGACAAGTATCCGGGTACTCGATCCGGTCATCTTCCCGGAGGCTTGACGCGATCTGGCCGTCCCACAAGGGAAAGACCTGGGCATTGAACTCCGCCCCGACCAGGGTCGCGACCGAAACAAAGTACAGCCACACCATGGTCGCGATGCCCGCGCCGAGCGACCCGTACACCCGCGAATAGTCGGCAAAGCGCGTTACATACAGGCCGTACAACATGGTGGAGCCGAACCAGCTCGCCGTCGCAAGCAAGGCGCCCGGCACGGTGCGCGACCACGGCGGACGCACCGGGGTGGCGAAATGAAAGATCACCTGGAGCACCGCAACGCTGGTCGCGAGCGCCACCAGCCAGCGCAGCCCGCGCCAGCCCAGAAGCACCCACGAGCGCAGCGCATGGTCGGCATTGGCGATCATCCATTGTTCGATCTGGTGGCCAAACACCACAAACGCGGTGGCAAACAGCATGGGCACCAGCGTCGACGGGATCAGCAGCAGCGCCACCAGCCGCTCTTTCCAGAAGGGAAACTGGCCCCGCGGCAGCCGGTAGGCCCGGCGAAAGCCTTCCATCAGCGACAGCATGACGCCCATGGCCGCGAACAAGGCCACCGCCGCCGCGGAAACAATCAGCCGGTGCGAGCGCGGCGAAGAAGACGGGGTGAAGTAGCCCTGCGCGAGGGTCATCGTGTCGGGCGGCAGCAGGTCTTCAAGCAGCGCATGGATGTCGGCACGAACCGCGTCGGACGCCGGCGCCTTGGCCAGCACGGAGGCCGCCACCAGCAGGGCCGGAAACAGGCTCAACAGCTCGGAATAAGCGGCGGCCTTGGCGACAGTAAAGGCATTGTGGCCGAAGGCTTTGCCCAGCGCGCGCCGGAGATTTCGGACGGTCTCGCCCACCATGGCTTCAGCTTACCGCG
>CAXTYP010000352.1:0-3040 GCA_964248435.1 uncultured Acidobacteriaceae bacterium
ATGCGTTGATGCCGTCGCCGGTCATGGCAACCACGTGGCCCTTTCGCTGAAAAGCCTGCACGATTTCGAGCTTGAGGGAGGGCGTCACACGCGAAAAGATATCGCTTTCTCCCAACCCCTCGCCGTTCTGGAGATCGGGGGGGAGGCCCGCACTCGACTGTTTGGCGTCCCAGATACGTACTTCCTCCCCCCGGCTGAACAAGCCGATCTCGCGGCCGATCGCCTGGGCCGTTGCTCCCTGGTCGCCTGTCACCATACGGGTCGAAATGCCAGCGCGATGCAGGGCTGCCATGGCTTCTTCGGCACCGGCCCGAGGTGGATCAGCAAGCGCGACCAGGCCCAGCCATATAAGGTCGTCCAATGGCAATTCGTCCCCAGTGGCGACCTCCGCGTAGGCAGCAGCAAGCACCCGCCGCCCTTGCGAGGCGAGCCGCTGGTTTTCAGCCAGGATCCGCGAGCGGTCGCCCCTGTGGAACGAGTGCAGGCCCGCAGCACCGGCGTGCCGGGCGCACAACTTCAATACCTCCTCCGGGCTGCCCTTGACAGCCACAAGGCGGCGACCGCCGGGTGCCGAGTGTACTGAAACCATGTAGTTGCGGCCCTCGGCACGATCCTGCAACTCGACCCGGGGAAACTTGCCGCGAAGAGCATGGACGTCGATATCGGCGGCGCGGACCAGTTCAAGCAGCGCCACCTCCGTCGCGCTGCCCGCGAACTGTGCCGCCGCACCGCTTCCGCTCGCCACCGCTTCGCTGCACAAACCGCATACCGCCAGCAGCATGTCGAGGTGAGGGGTTTTCTCCTTGCCGGTGGCAGCCTGGAAAGGCCGGGGCGGGCCTGCAGGCAGTCTTTGCCCCTCCGCGTACACTTCCACCGCCGTCATGCGGTTGACCGTAAGGGTGCCGGTCTTATCCAGGCAAAGCAGATCGACGCCCCCGGCGGCCTCGACCGCGCCCAGGCTGCGCGCAAGCACATCCTGCTTGCGCATGCGCATCATGCCGAAGGCGAGTGCCGTGGTGGCCATGGCCGGCAGGCCTTCCGGCAGGGCGGCCACCGCGAGCGAAACGGCGGCGCGTATGCTCTCGACCGGATTGAAACCGCGAACGGCGCCGAGCAGCATTGCCAGCGCGCATACCCCCATGGCGGCATAGGCCGTTTGCCGGCCGAGTCTGTCGAGCTGCCGCTCCATCGGAGTTTGGGGGCGCGAGGACTCGTTGATCAGCCTGTGCACCAGGCCGATCTCTGTGCCCGAGCCCGTCGTTGTAACAACGGCAATGCCGCTGCCGCCGGCAACCACTGTACCCCTGTAAACCATGTTCCGCCGCTCCGCGAGGGGCGTCATTTCCGGGACGGCATCCATAATCTTTGTGACCGGGGCGCTTTCGCCGGTCAGCGAAGATTCGGCTACGGAAAGATCGCGCGACTCGATCAAACGTGCATCCGCGGGGATGTACTCACCGCGTACCAGGGGCAGGAGGTCGCCCACCGTGAGGTCGGCTGCGTCGATCTTCAGGATGCGGCCGCCACGCAGGACCAGGGTTTCCGGCTCAGCCAGCGCGGTCAGTGTGGCGATGGTGCGTTCCGCGCGCTTTTCGGTGGCGAAGCCGATAACCGCATTGATCAGCACCACGGCCGAGATCACGGCAGCATCGATGGTTGCCCCGGTCAGAAACGAAAACCCGGCGGAGCTGAGCAGCAGAATCACGGGAACGGAGCTGACCTGATCCCACAAAAGCAGGAACGGCGAGCGCTTCGGGGGAGCCGGCAACACATTGCGCCCTGTCCGCTGCAGGCGCAGGTGTGCTTCGACCACGCTTAAACCGCTTTTTGTCACCCCGAGCATTTCGAGAACCTGGGGCGCCGGAAGCGCGTGCCAGGGCTCCGTAACGGGCTCGGTGACGGACTCCGAAGTGACCCGCTTTTGCGTGGGCATCTTCGGCGACCTGGGCGACTTTTTCGCGGGGTCAGGAGAGGAAGCATGCTGAACGCGCCGCCCTGCCAGTACGTCGTGCACGAGCGCCGCCATGGTGTCCGACGTTTCCTGGGGATCGAATCGCAGCAGCAACGTGCCCGTGACCGGGCTGGCGTCGGCGGTGTGGATCTCCCGGCAGTTTCGGAGCCCGGCGGCGAGGCTGTCCGCGCCGGCCTGGTCGTGACGGAGACCGCGAACCCGCAGGCGCAGCCGTCCCGGGATGGAATGAACGATTTCGGTCGCGACGAGAGCAGGGGCGGGCAGCCGATGAGATTCCATCATGGTCGGTTCCAACGCAGGGGACGGGGAATCAGGCGCGCCGGGACGCGGAAAAGAGCAGGCATTCCCCATTGTAGGGAACCCTGCCTTCGATCCCGGATCCGGCGGTGGATAAGGGCTTTCGCAGCCCAGCGATGCGCCGTGAAAGTTAGACGACCGAAGTTCGCCGTGCTTTTTGCCGGGGGCGCTTCTTTAACCGCTTTTCGAAGTAGCGGAGCGTCAGAACGACGCCGGTCGCGCTTAATGCAAATCCCCCGAGACTGAGAACGATAACGACCATATCCCAGAGGGGCCTGTGAAAAAGAAGAAACGGGAAATCTAGGCTGTGCAATCCGTTGTAAAGCCACCGCTCCCAACGGCTGCGCTCTGTGTATCGCGCCTGGATCAGCGCCGTTCGGGGATTGACGTAAAGCCATGTCTGCTGGCTGTCGGCAAGTCGAACTCGCACCACTGGCAGGGGCTTAAGAAAATGGCGGTCATAGTAATAACTGTCATAGTGGGTGAGCGTATCCGCCGAGACCACGGCGGCACCGCCTGCCAGTCTGCGACTTGCGGCCAAGACCTGGGCAAGCGGCACCTCTCCCAGGCAGCCGGATGGAGAGCCGGTAGCGGGTAAGAGCCGTACGCTCGATGGCGTTTCCCTGCCAAGGTAATACGGCTGCCCATTGAACATGATGAGTTCGATCTCCTTGGGGTGCAGGCACTGGTTTAGAACTGCCCAAGCACGGCGGGGAGGTACGGTGAACGCTTCGGAGTTTAACGCACCGCCAGCAAAGGAATGAGTTTCGG
>CAXTYP010000353.1:0-3039 GCA_964248435.1 uncultured Acidobacteriaceae bacterium
GCTTCACCGAAGTGCGAATCAAGGAGATCCAGGTCAACGGGCAAAGCTTCACGGCACAGGCCGGGGCGTAAGGGGAACAATGGCACATAAAAAAGGATTAGGCAGCTCCAAGAATGGCCGCGACTCCAATGCCCAGCGACTGGGCGTCAAGCGGTTTGGCGGTGAACTTGTGACCGGCGGCTCCATCATCGTTCGTCAGCGTGGAACACCGCTCAAACCGGGTGCCAACGTCGGTATCGGCAGCGACGATACCTTGTTTGCCAAGATTGACGGCCGGGTCAAGTTTGTGGATCGCGGCCGGACCGGACGCTTTGTGGCCATTGAACCGGTGGTGGCAGCCGCTGCCACCGAGGTCGCAGCGGACTAGGCATACCGCTGGATCTGTTCATTGCAACACAGAAAAGCCGGCCCGCAGGGCCGGCTTTTCTGTGTGCGGAAGATCACTCCGCGCGTGCTTTAAACCGGTCCAGCACTGCATCTACCTTGGACTCGACGCCGGAAATAAAGGGCACCTGCTCGGCTTGCCGTCCGCCCATACCCAGCTTAAGTGCCACCTCGTTCCACTTCATGAGGTTGGAAGCCGGGGAAAGCGAATGGGGTTGGCGCTCTGGTTCCGGCATAAGGATGTAGTAAAGCCAGAGTGCTGCAATGCTGATCTCGATCGACTCTGTGACGATGTTGATTGTGTCGATCGCGGCAGGCATCGCCAGGCTGGCAAAGTCGCCCAGGTACACCGACAAGCCGAAGGCTGCCAGACCAAGTGTGAAACCGACCACCCGGCTGCGAACAAACAAGCCAAGTTTACGCATGTACTTTAAAAGCATCCACGTCAGGGTGATCTCAAACGAGCACACGCAGAACTGAAATGAAAAGCACAGGGACGTCAGGTTTTGATGCCAGCTCATGATCCTAAGAGTAGGAAGATGGGCGGTTAAGGCCAGAGCAAAAGCCAGCATCGAGGCCCACCGAAACACAACGTTCGCGGCCGCCCACAAGCCAGGCAGTGGGCGAAGGCAGCTGCGGATCAGCGAGGACATCACGAAAAAAACTACAACGGTTTGCAGAAGATAGGTTGACCAGTACGCGCAGTTGTAGATGAAATCAGCCTGACTGGAAGAAATATACATCCTGGCCGCGACCAGAAATGTCACAAGATACGCAAGGCTGCCTGCTATCTTGAGCAACGCGAAGGCCTTGAATGCACCTTGATGCATACCTGCCTCGCGATAGGAGGAAGAAGCTCCGGACGCACTCTCGAACCTTTCCTGGAGATGGACCGCGATCAGGACCGCGATCCATACCAGCAACTCCACAATTTCCTGTACTGTCACGATCTCGCTATTGCTCACACCAGTTCCAGTCCTGAAAAGTCCGCTGCTGAAATCTGCGGGCAAGCGCAAAGCACCGGCAACTTCTGAATTACCAGCCCTTGGTTGGCAGGGGCAGGTAGGCTGACAGTGCGCTCATGTTTACAGCGAAGCTGCCGATAACGAATGCAAGCATGGCGAAGGCGCGGATTGCTTTGGTCATGTCGTTCTCCAGTGATTAAGTTTGTGGGGCGTTTGTTGCGCACAAGGGATTCGCTGCTCCGTGGGGGAGCAGTTCCCCTGTTCGCTCAAGGTAGCGTCCCCATAGGGAAAGTGCAAAGCGGAAAATGATTGCTGACAGAAAAATGTTCACCCTAGGAGGTTACCCTGGGTAGTACCTGATGGTGCAGGGTAGTCACCAGCGCGGCGGCTGACGGATGGTACCATAAGGAAGTTGAGAGTGTTGCGCCGGCAGCCGCTTTCACCTCCATTTCCGCTCCGCGCGCGCACACCTACCCATTGGAGTTGCATGTCTCTGAATGATCGTTCGCTTTCGCCTGAACTGCCCGTCCCTGCCCCCGGAAGCTATACCAGTGACAACATCAAAGTCCTGGAAGGGCTGGAAGCCGTGCGCCTGCGGCCGGCCATGTACATCGGTTCGACCGGCGAGCAAGGGCTGCACCACCTGGTTTATGAAGTTGTAGACAACTCGGTCGACGAAGCGCTGGCCGGCTACGCCAAGGCAGTCGATGTGATGATTCATGTGGACAACTCTATTACGGTCGTCGACGACGGCCGGGGCATTCCAGTTGACCTGAAGACATTGGATAACGGCGAACGGATGCCGGCCGTGCAAGTGGTCTTGACCAAGCTGCATGCCGGGGGCAAGTTCGACGCGTCCACCTATAAGGTCTCGGGCGGCCTCCACGGTGTCGGTGTTTCCTGCGTGAATGCGCTGTCCGAGGCGTTTGATGTCGAGATCTGGCGTGACGGCCATACCTACGAGCAGGACTACTCAAAGGGCGCGCCCATCTCCGGGCTGCGCGAGGTCGGCACCTCCAAGCGCCGCGGCACCAAGGTTCATTTCCTTCCTGATAAAAGCATTTTTACGGCGACCGAGTACAACTACGACACGCTGGCCCAGCGCCTGCGCGAGCTTGCCTTTTTGAACAAGGGCCTCACGATCACGCTGACCGACGAGCGGACGCTGGACGCGAAAACGGGCGAAGCGAAGCGGACCGAGTTCAAGTACGCCGGCGGCATCGCCGAATTCATCCGGCACATCAACAAGGGTAAGGCCGTGCTCCACGAGCAGCCCATCATGATGGAGGCCTTGCGCGACGGGGTCGATATGGAGATCGCGCTCCAGTACAACGATGGTTACTCGGAAACCGTGTTTACCTTCGCGAACAACATCAACACCGTCGATGGCGGTAGCCACTTGTCCGGATTCCGCACAGGGCTGACGCGCACGGTCAACGCCGCCGGACAGTCGCTTGGCTTGTTTAAGGACATGAAGGAAAACCTTTCGGGCGATGACGTCCGCGAAGGGCTGGTCGCGGTGGTCAGCGTCAAGCTGCCGCAGCCGCAGTTTGAAGGCCAGACCAAGGGCAAGCTCAACTCCGACATTGCCGGGACCGTGCAGGCGCTGGTCAACGAAAAGCTGGGCATGTTCCTGGAGGCGAACCCGCAGGTCGCGAAGAAAATCATCAACAAGGCGATCGACGCGGCG
>CAXTYP010000354.1:0-3030 GCA_964248435.1 uncultured Acidobacteriaceae bacterium
CCCCTGCAGATCGACCACGGCGTCATAGCCCTCGGCGCGCAGCTCGCGCCGCACCCGCACAATCGATGCCAGGGTGGAAGGGTGCAGCGGCTGCCGGGCCCAGCGTTTTGCTGGGACCAGGTGGATGCGGTCCACCAAGGGCTGTGCCGGGCTGCGAGCCGTCTTGGTCTCCGTTTCGGAGTCGGCGGAGTCGGCCCGCAGCAGCGCCTGCCATTGCGGTTCCACGGCCCAGCCAATCACCCACTCCGGGTGCCGTACACGCAGCGCCGACACAGCCGGCAAAGCATGAAGAATGTCGCCCATCGCCCCAAGCCGGACGATCAAAACACGCTGCTGTGCGCCGCTTCGCAAACACCTATCTTCGCATAGCGCCCCTTGCCGTGAGCAGCGCCAGCAGCGCCCCGATACAGGCCTCGCTGTCCAGCAGCTCCGTCCGCAAAGGCACCGCATGGAGCGGCGCCACCGCCGACAACTGCTCGCGCGCGCTGCCCGGCAAACGCTGAAAATCTTTTTCCGTCGTCAACAGCGCGCTTGCCCCCCGGCCAAGCCTCGCAAGCCGCTCGAGTTCGCGCGGGCCGAAATGCTGGTGATCGCGAAACGCAAGCGTATCCCGCAGAACGGCACCGTGCTCGCTTGGAGGGAATCGGCCGTTTCCGCCGGCATCGATTACAGCGCGCAGTCCCTCAAAGAACTCCTCCGGGTGCGCGATCCCGCAGAACGCAACGACGTTCCCACTGACCCCCGGCGGCGGAATCAGCGTTCGTCTCACCCGCCACACCGGCTTGCCAAGCCCCATCCCTCGCAGCGCTGTCTCGCTGCAGAGGTCCCCTTCGCGTAGCACGAGGAAGTCAGCCCGTCCGAGCGCCCCGAGCGGCTCGCGCAAGCGCCCCGCAGGCAGCAACCGGTCGCTCCCGTCACGCGGATGCACCACCACTATATCGACCGTGCGGGCGAGCTCCCGATGCTGAAAACCGTCATCCAGCAGGTGCACTCCAGCCGCCCCCGCCTCACGCTCTGCCAGCCTTCCAGCAGCCCAGCGGCTCGCGCCCACATACACCGGCACCCCGGCCCCGCGCGCGATCAGCAACGGCTCATCCCCGTACCGGCCCGCGTCGCCGTGCTTATCGACGCGCTCCACCCGCCGCGCATCCGCCCGTCCGTACCCACGAGACAACACGTCTACCGGCACCGCGTGCAACCGCAAAAGCCGAGCCAGCTCCATCACTATCGGTGTTTTGCCCGCCCCGCCCACCGACAGGTTGCCGACGCTGACGACCGGCCACTCGAGCCCCCGTGCGCGCAGCCAACCCCGGTCGTAGCCCAGATTTTTCGCGGCCAGTGCCGCCCCATACAACGCCGCAAAGGGACTCAGGCCCGCCGACGCCCAGTTCACTCGCGCACCAACGGCAGCAGCGCGGCAACCGCACGTTCGGTGGCCCCCGTGTGCTTGCGGCACACCGCCCGCGCACGCTCGCCCATGGCCCAGGCCTCGCCCGGCTGCGAAAGCAGGCGCTCTAATTCAGCCCTTAGCTCCGGGGCTCCGGCCACGGCCATCGCCCGTGCATCCAGCAATGTGCTCACAATTTCCCGAAAGTTCGCGAAACCCGGCCCGATCACCACCGGCTTGCCCAGCGACGCCGGCTCCAGGGGATTGTGCCCGCCTGGATGCAGAAACCCGCCCCCCACCACCGCGACCGTTGCGACCCCGTACAGCGCCGCCAACTCCCCGACAGAGTCGAGCAGCAGCACGGTTCCGGCCACAAGCGGCTCCGGTTGCGACCTCCACGCGGACACTCGCACCCAAGGCCTGTTCTGCCCTCCCAGCAAAGCGGCGACATCAGCGAACCGCTCCGGGTGGCGTGGCGCCAGCAAAACCATGGCCTCCCGCGGCAGCGCCCCGAGCAGCAATTGCTCCTCACCGGCGAGCGTCGACCCGCAAACAACCACGGGGACGCCCGGCGGCAACGCACGTTCCAGCGAGCGCACCAGCTCCGTCGGCTCAGGAATTTGAACGTCGTACTTCAGATTCCCCCCTACCTGAACTCGCAGCGCGCCCAAGAAACGCAGCCGCTCCGCATCCTCGGCCGTCTGCGCCTGCACCAGCGCCAGCGACCCAAGCAGCGGACGCCAAAGCCGGCGCAATCGCCGGTAGCGCGGCCACGACCGCGATGACACCCGCGCATTGACCACCGCGACCCGCACCCCCGCCCGGTCGGCTTCGTACAGAAATCGCGGCCAAAACTCGCTTTCCGCCAGCACCACCAGCGCCGGCCTCCAAAAGCGAAGCCACGCCCGCGCCGCAAACGCCCAGTCCGCTGGATAGTAAAAAACCGACTCCGCGCCGAAGCGTGCCCGCGCCAGCGCCTGGCCCGTCCGCGTCGTCGTCGACACCACTACCCTGCCACCCGGACGCGCCGCCCGTAACGCCCGCACCAGCGGCACCACTGCCAGCACCTCGCCGACTGAAACGGCATGCACCCAGATGGTGCCCCGCTCCGGTGCGGGCCGGAGACGCTCGCGCGGAATCCGTCCCAAACGTTCGCCAAGCCCTTCGCGATACTTGCCGTCTGCGCGCAACCCGCGCCCCCACCATGGCAGAGCCAGCAGCACCGCCCCCGCCAGCCCCGCGCTATAAACCGTCAGCAGCGCACGGGTCACCGGCCCAAACCGAACCGAACGAAACTTTAGGGAGGGTGCGTCCACGGCGTTTCCCGATCATAATGGCTCCTAGCTGCCTCAAGGACACCGACCATGCCCCGCTTGCTCACGCTTGCCATTCTTCTTTGCCTCCCCTTCCCGCTCTTCGCCGAAAGCAAGGTCGAGCCCGCGCGCCCCGCGGCCGAGTACCCGGCGCACATCACGCAGAACGGCGTCACGGTCGCGGCCGACCCCTACGACCGCGCCCCCAAGGTCGGGGCCTTCCGCATCGACTACCTTCAGTACAACTTCGTACCTATCCGCATCGTCGTCACCAACGACACCGCGCACCCCATCTCGCTCAACGACGCCCGCATCCTGCTGATGCCGGCC
>CAXTYP010000355.1:0-3021 GCA_964248435.1 uncultured Acidobacteriaceae bacterium
CGGGAAAGCCTGCGGGAGCCTGCCCTGTGGACGGCCGGGGTACTCCTGCTGCTTTTTCTTGTCTTGCCCGGCAAGCTCGCCGGGGTCGTCAACATCGGCGAGCGGCTGCTTTACCCGGCGGTGCTGCTGCTTCTGCTGCAGCTTCGGAATTTTCGCGGGCTGCCGGCGCTGGCGGCCCTGGGATGCTGTGGCGCGGGGTTGACGGCAGCCCAGCTTTTTACCATGTCCACCGCCCACGCCGGCAGCCCCCTTTCCGCGGAAGCCACGGCGGCTTCACGGCCGGGTCAGTATTATGACCATTCCGGGTTGTACAGCAGCCGGCTGTATGAGTTCGACCTGTACCGCGTGTTTCTGGAGCGCCGCCATGCCGGGGACCGATCCGGGCAGCTCCCGGTGATCGGCTTCGATACGAGCCTGTTTGTGGATCGGCTGCCGGACGAGAGCACGAAAGCCGGGCGTTGAGACTGGTTTTTGTTCACCCCGGGCTACCAGCTATTCCCGTTTTGGGACACCGGATGCGGAACGATGCAGAATCGTGGCCCGGCGACACTCTTTTTTTCTCAGGATGATCTACCATTGTGATCGCACGCATCGCTCCCCCGAATCTGTTTCACGATGCGTCCTGCTCAGCGGCTCCGCTCGACGGAGTGGGGTAAGAGGAGCCGCAGGGAAAGGGATAGTGCGATGTGGTTTCTCCATCTCCATGATGTTCTTCGTCACTTTGCCCACTGGAACACCCATTGGGCGGAAGCCCTGATCACGGCCGGCGCGGCGGTGCTGGTCGGTTGCGCGGCCTCGTGCGCCTGCAGTCCGCGGGCGGAGCGAGACAACCTGTTTCGCCGCGATGTGTCCTGACCAAACGGTGGGAAGGAGCGGGTGGACCTGCGCCGAGCACAGGTGGTGGAAACAGTACGCCAAAGTTTTAGACCGGCGGTACCCTGCCCCCATCCCCGTTTTTGTTTTAGCGTGAATGGCAGAGGTGCTGTTCATGAGCGGTACTGTTCCCAAGAAGCCGGCGCGCGTTTTGCTCGCCGCAAGCGAAAACCCCCTACCCGCCCAAGCTTCCGAAACCGGTTCCCTGGCCGCCGACCACGTTATGACGATTTCGGTCACCATGCGGCGACGCCACCCTTTGTCGCTGGCCGCGCTGGACGGCCACATTCTTTCGTATGAGGAGTTCGACCAGCAGTACGCGGGCGACCCCGCGGACTTTGAAGCCATGCGGGTGTTTGCGCACGAGCAGGGCTTGACCGTCGATGAGGCGGCAACCAGCCTGCCGCGCCGCACCGTGACCCTGCGTGGGCCGGCTTCACGGATGGAGGCGGCCTTCGGCGTCAAGCTGCAAACCTATCAGCACTTGCGCCACGGCAAGCACTTCCATAGCTACCAGGGCACGATTTCGCTGCCGGCGGAGATTGCGCCCCGGGTGGAGTCGGTGCTGGGCCTGGATACGCGGCCGATTGCGAAGTCGCAGCTGCGATGGCGGAACGAAAAGACAGGAGATGGTCTCATTATCCGGGCCAGCGCCAATGGGGCGAGCTATTCGCCTCTGCAGGTGGCGGCGCTGTACGACTTTCCGACGAACCTGACGGGGGCCGGGCAGACGATCGGCCTGATTGAGCTGGGCGGCGGCTACGAGGCGAGCGACGTGTTGAGCTTTTTCGGCGGGCTCGGGCTGACACCGCCGACGGTGGTGGCGGTATCGGTGGACGGCGGCACCAATGTGCCGGGCGGCGACCCGAACGGGGCCGATGGCGAGGTGGCGCTGGACATCCAGGTGGCCGGGGCAGTGGCACCGGGGGCGCGGATCGCGGTGTACTTCGCGCCAAATACCGACCAGGGGTTTGTGGATGCGATCACAACGGCGGTGCATGACCGCACTAACAAACCGAGCGTGATCTCGATCTCGTGGGGCGGGCCGGAAGGGAGCTGGAGCGCGGCTTCGCGCACCGCACTCGACACGGCATGCCAGTCGGCCGGGGCGCTGGGGGTGACGATCACGGTGGCGTCGGGTGATAACGGGTCAACCGATGGCGGGACCGGCAACAACGTGGACTTCCCTGCTTCAAGCCCCCACGTGCTGGCTTGCGGCGGGACGCGGTTATCGGGGTCGGGTGCGACCATCTCGTCGGAGGTGGTGTGGAATGACCAGCCCAACGGGGGCGCGACCGGCGGCGGGGTGAGCACGGTGTTTGCGCTGCCGAGCTGGCAGAGTGGGGCGGGGGTGCCGGCGGCGCCTGGCGGTGCCGGCGGCCGGGGCGTGCCGGATGTAGCCGGCGATGCATCGCCCGAGTCGGGCTACGCGGTGCTGGTGGATGGACAGCAGCAAGTGGTGGGCGGCACCAGCGCGGTGGCACCGCTGTGGGCCGGGCTGCTGGCGTTGGTGAACCAGTCGCGGATGGCGGGTGGCGGCAGCCCGGTGGGCCTTGCCAATCCCCTGCTGTATGCGAACCCTTCGGCGCTGCGGGATATTACGAGCGGGAACAACGGGACGTACAGTGCGGCAAGGGGCTGGGACGCTTGCACGGGCTTGGGGTCGCCGAACGGGACGGCGGTGGTGGCGGCGCTGGGTTCGGCTGCGGGCGGTTCGGGATCGGCTGGAGGCTCTGGAAGCGGCGGGACGGGACCAGGTTCGGGCGGCACGGGTTCGGGTGGCGGTGGAGCTACGCCGGCACCCGGCCCGCCGACTCACAAGAAGAAGCATAAGCATGGGCACAATTAGTGCCGGCTCTGAGCCGATAACAAAGGCCCGCTCCGAAGGGAGCGGGCCTTTGTGTTGCGCCCTAAGTTCATTCATCAGGAGGTTACAACACTTAACCAGCCTTACTTCCGTGATCCTTCAGCGCGAACATGTCCCATGCGCTCCCATGGTGTTACAAGGATTGGTTGACCGCGGAGTCCGGTGGATCTGACTTTATTTCCTATACAGAGCTTGATACCCCGGCGAGGGCACCGCGAAGCCAGGCGGCGAACTGGGCCAAGGCGCGGTCGCTTTGGGGAAAGCGAGCGACGGTGCCGGGG
>CAXTYP010000356.1:0-3015 GCA_964248435.1 uncultured Acidobacteriaceae bacterium
AGCGCGACCCAGGCCAACAGGCCGCAGCAGGGGCGCTTCGACTGGAACTCCGCCGCGCAACTCAACCCGCGCTATACCTTTGACGGGTTCGTCGCGGGCACCGGCAACCAGTTTGCCCGCGCCGCGGCCGCCGCGGTGGCCGAGTCGCCGGCCAAGGCCTACAACCCGCTGTTTTTGTACGGTGGCGTGGGCATGGGCAAAACCCACCTGATGCAGGCCATCGGGCACGAGATGAAGCGCCGCCAACCCACCGCGGCCATCTGCTACGTGTCGAGCGAAAAGTTCACCAACGAGATGATCAACTCGCTGCGCTACGACAAAATGACCAGCTTTCGCGATAAGTACCGCTCCGTCGACCTGCTGCTCATCGATGACATCCAGTTCCTGGCGCAAAAGGAGCGGACGCAGGAAGAGTTCTTCCATACCTTTAACGCGCTGCACGAAACCGGAAAGCAGATCGTGATCGCGAGCGACCGCGCTCCCAAGGAGCTGCCGGAGATCGAGGACCGTCTGCGTTCGCGCTTTGAATGGGGCCTGATCGCTGATATCCAGCCGCCGGATCTTGAAACGCGCGTGGCCATCCTGCAGAAAAAGGCCGAATCCGAAACCCGCGAACTGCCCAACGATGTGGCGCTGTTCGTCGCCTCCAACATCCGCACCAATGTGCGCGAGCTGGAAGGCGCCCTGGTGCGATTGTTCGCCTGGTGCAAGCTGCATGAAGTGGAAATGTCGCTGACCACCGCGCAGCTGTGCCTCAAGCAGTTCATCGATACGCAGGTACGCAAAATCACCATTGAAGCAATCCAGCGTGCCGTCGCCACGCACTTTGCCATGCGCGGGGTGACCGAGCTGAAGGAGAAAAACAACTCCCGCAAGGTTGTCGTGCCGCGGCAGATCGCCATGTTCCTGGCCAAGCAGATGACCGAAGCCAGCCTGCCCGAGATCGGCCGCCAGTTCGGCAACAAGCACCACACCACCGTGATGCACTCCATCGCCAAGATCGAAGAACAGCTGCGCTCCGACAAGAACCTGAGCCGCACCCTGGCCGGCCTGCAGGAAGAGCTGTCCAGCTAGGCAGCGTCGCCGTGGCGCTCGCACGTGCCCAGGCCGGGATGTGCCCGGGCAGGTACCGCACAGCATTTCAGGCAGCGAGGGGGAGGCTTCTTGTTATGCTCGCTGCTATGCGTGTTCGGTCGCGGCTCCAGTGTGTGCTTCTTCTTCTGGCCTGCATGCCCCTGGCCGCGCCCGCACTCCACGCAGCCGCCGGCAGGCACGAGCAGGACACGGGTTTTTTGAACCGTACCATTGCCATCCGCGGCACCGTGCGCCGTTACGTGGTGTACCTGCCTTCCAACTGGAGCAAGGACGGCAAGTGGCCCATCATTCTTTTCCTGCACGGCTCAGGCGAGCGTGGCTCCGAGGGTCTCGACGAAACACAGATCGGTTTGCCGGCTGCCATTCGCCTTCATCCGGAGCGCTGGCCGTTTGTCGTCGTCATGCCCCAGGTGCCGTTCAGCCATCACCACTGGACCGACCCGGACATGATGGAAACCGCCATCGCCGCGCTCCGTGCTGAAAAGAACGAGTTCCACGGCGACCCGGACCGCACTTACCTGACAGGGTTGTCGCTCGGGGGCTATGGCGTGTGGGAGATCGCGCGGGCCAACCCTCGTCTGTTCGCGGCCATTGCGCCGGTCTGCGGCGGGGTTTTCTGGTCGTACGAGCCTTCGCGCTGGAATGAACAAACCACCTTGCCCGAGGAGTATGCGCGCGCCTTGCACCGGGTGCCGGTGTGGATCTTTCACGGTGCCGACGACCCCATCGTGACGCCACGCCAGAGCGCGCTGATGTTTGACGCTCTCAAGGCGGTCGACGGCAACGTGCGCTTTTGGGAGTACGCGGGCATCAAACACAACGTGTGGGACAAGGCCTACAACAACCCGGACCTGCCGCGATGGCTGCTCGCGCACTCGCTTTCGTCGGATGCGACGCTTGCGCCGGCGGCAGAACGGACGCTGGTGCCCGTGCATCCCGTGCCGGCCAGGGTCAACCCCGCGGGCTACGATGCACTGGTCGGCGACTACCAGGACCAGGGTGTGACGCAAATTACGGTGTACCGTACCGGCGACCAACTCTTCCAGCGCAACCGCTACGGTGAGGTCGCGGAGCTGCTGCCCGAAAACGCGAATACATTTTTCTTCCCTAGCGGCAGCACCACGCGCCTTGTTTTTGAGCGCGATCCTGCCACTGGTGCGGTTCGTGACGCGCTGCTGCGCGACGACCGGCACGAGGAGCGCTGGGAGCGCAAGCGGTAAGCTCGGCGCGACGGCCGGCTGACCTTCAAACAGACTCTCGAAATAGATCATTGCGCCGCCCGATAGACTCACCCCATGAGTTTGCAGTTTGAAGTTTTCGCGACCGGCCCCTCGGGAGGGCGGCTGGGGCGCATGCACCTGCCCCACGGCACGGTGGAAACCCCTGCCTTTATGCCGGTCGGCACGGCGGCGACGGTTAAGGCGGTCCCGCAGGATGTTCTGGAGTCGCTCGGCGCGGCGGAAGCCTCGGCAGCCGGCGAGCAGCCCGGTGCCCGCATCATCCTGGGCAACACCTACCACCTGTATCTGCGGCCCGGGCACGAGGCGATCCGGAGCATGGGCGGGCTGCACCGTTTTATGAGCTGGGACCGGCCCATCCTCACCGACTCCGGCGGCTACCAGGTGTTTTCGCTCGCCAACCTGCGCAAAATCACCGAGGATGGGGTGCGTTTTTCGTCGCATCTCGACGGCTCGAAACACCTGTTCACCCCCGAGCACTCCATGGCTGTGCAGCTCGCGCTTGGTTCCGATATTGCGATGGCTTTCGACGAATGCCTGGAGTACCCGGCGGACGAGGGGCGCGCGCGTGCCTCGCTCGAGCTCACCATGCGCTGGGCTGCCCGCTCGCTCGCCTACTGGGAGCAGCACAAGCACGAGGTGCCATGGTGGCCGGCTGGGGGCACTGCTCCGGCCGGGCACT
>CAXTYP010000357.1:0-2982 GCA_964248435.1 uncultured Acidobacteriaceae bacterium
AAGGTGCCGGCCGCCGCGCAGGCGCAGTAGCCCAGCACGCGCGAGCGGCGCGCGGCGGGGGTGTGCGCGATGGATGTGGGAGCGGCTGCCATGGCTCCGTATACTTTCGCATGCGGCGAGCGAGAGCCCATGCTACGGTAGGCGGTATCGTCGGCGAAAACAGCGAGGGCATGGATGCGAGACGTTCTGTTAGCCAGGGTTGTGAAAGCCAAAGATGCCAAGGGTCTGACCTGGAAAGCGATCGCGGCGGAGATCAACGGGAGTGGGTCGCCCGTCCTGATCGTCGCCGCCCTAATGGGGCAGATGACGCTGACCCGGGACGAAGCGGCTCGGGCGGCGGCCCTGCTCGACCTGGACGAGGCAGACACCCTGCTGCTGACGCAGCCACCGTATCGGGGTTCGCTTCCCAGCGTGCCACCCACCGACCCGCTGCTGTACCGCTTTTACGAGCTGCTGCAGGTTTATGGCACGACGTGGAAGGCGCTGATCGAGGAAGAGTTCGGTGACGGCATCATGAGTGCGATCGATTTCAACATGAAGATTGAGCGTGAGCCGGACCCGGCAGGCGACCGGGTTCGGCTCACGCTTTCGGGCAAGTTTCTGCCTTACAAGCGCTATTGAACGCGAACGGCGCAGCTGCCGGGCTGCTTCCTACCAGACAACACAGCGTTTGACCGGGGCCATGGGCGCGCCCGGCTTGCACTGAAAGGCCGCGGCGAATGGCGGCAGGTTGGCAACCACGCCGTTGACGCGCATCTGTTCGGGCGCGTGCGGGTCGGTGCGCAGGCGTTCGCGCAAGGCTTCGGGCCGAGTGTTTCCGCACCAGCTTTGCCCATAGGCGACAAAAAATTGCTGTGCGGGGGTCAGGCCGCCGTACGCCGGGCTGCCAAGCTCGGCAGGGGCGCCGGCGGTCTTTGAAAATGCGAGCCAGGCCAGCTTCAGCCCGGCCCCGTCGGCCAGGTCTTCGCCCAGGGTCAGCTTGCCGTTGCCATGCAGCCCGTCGACCTGCACAAAGGCGCTGTACTGGTTTTCAACGCAGCTGGCGCGCTCGGCAAACTGCGCCGCATCGTCCTTGCGCCACCAGTCACGCAGGTTGCCCTGCCCGTCAAAACGGCGGCCTTCGTCGTCAAAGCCATGCGACAGCTCGTGCCCGATCACCGCGCCGACCGAGCCGTAGTTCACCGCGTTGTTCTGCGTGGGGTCGTAAAACGGCGGCTGGAGGATGCCGGCAGGGAAGTTGACACTGTTTTTCTGCGGGTCGTAGTAGGCGTTTACGGTTTGCGGCGTCATCTCCCATTCCGAGCGGTCCACCAGCTGCCCGATTTTGCGTGTGTCCCGCGCGGCTTCAAAGGCAGCCCCACGCATGGCGTTGCCAAAGGCATCGTCGGGCGCGATCCGGAGGCTCCCGTAGTCGCGCCAGCGGTCGGGGTAGCCGATGTTGTTGGCTACCAGCTGCAGCTTGCGCGTCGCTTCTGTCCGCGTGGGCGCGCTCATCCATGGGAGGGTGGCCAGGTCGCTGCCTGCCGCGGCCTCGATCGATCGCGCGAGGGCTTCGGTGCGGCTTTTGTCCGCGGGCATAAAACGGCCGGCGACGAATAGTTTGCCGAGCGATTCGCCGACCTCGGCATCCACGGTCGCCGCACAGCGCTTCCAGCGCGGCTGCTGCTCGGGCGTGCCGGAAAGAATCCTGCCATAGAAGGCAAAGTGCTCGTCGTCGAGCGGGCGCGGCAGCGCCGTTGGGGGCACGGAGCGCAACAGGTTCCAGCGCAAAAGGGCCTTGATGTCTGGGAGCGCGGTTTCTGCCAGCAGGTCGTGCAAGGCGAGAAAGTACAGTGGCTCGGCGACGTTGAGGCTCCCGACCGGCGGCGCGCCGACTGCTTTGAGGTAGCGCCGGAAGGCGAGCTCGGGGGAGTTGGCCTCGAACTGCTGGAGCGGCGTCCAGTGATACAGCAGGGTCGGGTCGCGCAGTTCCTCCTCCGACAGCGAAGCATCGGCCAGGGCCGTTTCAACGCGCAGCACCGCGGCAGCATCGCGGGTGGCGTCTTCCGCCGGCTCGCCAAGCAGCAGAAAGCTGCGCCGCACGTGGGCGAGGTAGTCTTCACGCAGCTGGGCGCTTGGACCGTCAGGCCGGCTGTAATAGCCCTTCTCCGGCAGGCCTAAGCGCGGCTGCCCGACAAAGGCGATCTCCTCGGTGGCGTCGCGATAATCCTGCTGCGCGCCAAAGCGGAACAGGCCCTGGATCCCTTGTTTTTGGAGGGAAGCCAGCAGGGTGGGCAGCTCGCTTTTTTTGCTCACCCCCTCGATCTCGCGCAGTGTGGCTTCCAACGGCTTTGTGCCGTCCGCATCGATCTGTTCCGTTGCCATGCAGGCGGCGTAAGCATCGCCGGTTTTTTGCTCGTCGGGCGTACGCCCTGTGCCGCCCGGCGCCGAAACCGTTTGGAGGATGCCCCGTAGGGCAAGGGCGTCGGCGTCCGCGGCCTCTGTATCGCGACCATAGCCGGCCCGGTCGGCTGGGACCGGGTGCTGCGCCAACCAACCCCCGCAGCTGTACTGGTAGAAGTCCGTGCAGGGGTCCATGGTCGTGTCGCGCAGGGCAGGGTCGAGCGCGTGCACTGGCGCTGCCCTGGGCGCCGGCGGGGTCCCCTGGGGGGCGGCAACCGGTGTTTGCGGGCTGGCGCCGGTCGCCGCCAGCAACAAGTTGACTGCGAGGGCGAACCGAAAAGATCGCTGTGAACGGAGAAGCATCGATAAAGGGACCAGCCGGCGAATCAAAAGGTTTCCATTTCCCGGGATTTCTGGGTGTACCGGTGTTACGTGGAAGGTATTGCGACCGTGACATGAAAGTACGCAGGCCGCCCACCCTTCGCGATGTTCACCCTTCCCCGCCGTGTTGCACAATAGCGAGTATGGTGCCGGGAACAGGGTCGCGGGCAATTCGTTGGGGCTGGTGGGCCTGTTGGGCGCTGGGCCTGGCTCTGGGCC
>CAXTYP010000358.1:0-2977 GCA_964248435.1 uncultured Acidobacteriaceae bacterium
TCAGCAGCGTCGATTTGCCCGCCCCGTTCGGCCCGATCAGCGCGAGCCGGTCGCCGTCATTAATGGTCAACGAAATATCGCGAAACAAGGGCTGTGCCCCGAATCGCTTGGTAATACTTTGTGCATTCAGAATCAGCAACAAGAACCTCTAAACTTCAACATAGCGGACCGACCCCGGAGTGCATTCCACAACAGCTTCATTTACGGCGGCGATTTGGGAACGAATGCGTCGCCAGCTGGGTGCACTCAGCACAACCAGTCCGAGAGAACGCCCCGCCATCTTCTGTTGAAAGGACATGCTTTGGTCGGCGGTAATCAACACCTCAAAGCCTGCCTGTTCAGCTTTGGTAAGAAGGTTCCCATTTCGAACGGATTTCCAGCCTTGATACTCGGTGGTATTTACTTCGTGTCTGCTCAGGGCAAGTCTCAGATTGTGCGGCATATTCTCATCGAGCAACACCCTCACGCTGCGGAGCGTTTCCGTTGAGCAAACGCAAGCACTGCGCGAATTTGCTCGAGGCTGACCGAAGGAAAGCTGTCATGCAACTCTTCCACACCCATGCCTTCCTCGGCATTTTCCGTGATAACTTCCGGCCATACTCTCGTTCCTTGAATGGTGGGCCGGCCGCCACAACGGCCTTCCACACTTTCAACCACGTCGCACTCCATCCAATTCATCACCCCTCCTTGTGCAAAGCGCAGTGCCTGGGCTGTTGTGACACCTCGGCGGACTGAAACTACGCCGGGCGTCTCCGGACGTTCAAGCCCGCGCCAGACTTTCCGCTTGCGCAATCTCTGAATACGGCCCCTTGTGGTCGTCAATCTTTCCATGCTCAAACCGCCAGATCCGCGTGCCCACGTCATCGATCAAGTCCCGGTCATGCGTCACAAGCAGCACCGTGCCTTCATACTTTTGCAGTGAAGTGTTCAGCGCGTTGATCGCTTCCAGGTCCAGGTGATTGGTCGGCTCGTCCAGGATCAGCACGTTCGGCTTCATCAGCATCAGCTTGCAAAACAACAACCGTGCCGCCTCGCCGCCCGACAGCGCGTTCGTCTTTTTCAAGCCTTCCTCGCCTGAAAACAACATCTGCCCCAACAGCCCGCGAATCTCTTCCTTGGTCTTTTTCGTGTCCCACTGGTACAGCCACTCGAACACGGTCGTCCCATGCCCGATCGCGCCCGTATGGTCCTGCGGAAAATACCCGATCTGCGCTTCGTGTCCCCACTTCACCGTGCCCGCGTCTGCCGTGAACTCCGGCTCCAGCTCCGGCAGCCCGGCCAGCAACGACTTCAGCAGCGTCGTTTTGCCCTGGCCGTTGCGCCCCATCAGGCACACTTTTTCGCCGCGCATCACCGTCGCTGAAAAGTTTTTAACCGCATGCTCGCCATCGTAGTTCTTCGCGACACCTTCAATCTCGATCGTCTGCTTGCCGCTCGGCCGGTTCTGGTCGAAGCGCAAGTAAGGCCGCTGGATATTGGACCGCGCCAGCTCGCTGGTTTGCAGCCGCTCCACTTCTTTTTTGCGGCTCGTCACTTGGCTCGACCGCGTACCCGCCGCGAACCGCGCAATGAACTCGTTCAACTGCGCGATCTTTTTCTCGCGCTGCTCGTTCGCGCTTTCCAGCTGCGAGCGCACCTGCGTTTTGGCCGCGACCATGTCGTCGTAGCCGCCCGTGTACGTAATGATGGTCTGGTAATCGATATCGGCGATATGCGTGCAAATCGCGTTTAGGAAGTGCCGGTCATGCGAGATCGTGATCAGCGTCCCTTCAAACTTCAGCAGAAACTCCTGCAGCCACTGGATCGACTCCAGATCGAGATAGTTCGTCGGCTCGTCCAGCAGCAGCGCCTGCGGGTTGCCGAACAACGCCTGCGCCAGCAGTACGCGCACCTTTTCGCCGCCCTGCAACTCGCCCATCCGCCGCTCGTGGATCTCGTCCGGAATATCCAGGCCCTGCAACAACACCGCCGCGTCACTCTCCGCGGTGTAACCGTCTTCCTCGCCGACAATGCCCTCGAGCTCGCCCAGGCGCATGCCGTCCTCGTCCGTCAGCTCGGCTTTTTCATAGATCGTGTCCCGCTCCGACAAGGCCGCCCACAGCCCCTTGTTGCCCATAATGACCGTGTCGATCACGCGGAACGCGTCAAACGCATACTGGTCCTGCCGCAGTACGCCGAACTTGCGCGGGCGCACGACGGTACCTTTTTGCGCGTCCAGTTCACCCGTCAACACCTTCATAAATGTCGACTTGCCCGCGCCGTTCGGCCCGGTCAGGCCGTAGCGCCGACCCGAAATGAACTGCGTTGAAACGTCCTCAAACAACACCTTTGCGCCGTAGCGCATGCTGACACCGCTGACAGAAATCATGGAGGCTCTCAATAAGGCGGCCGGAAGCTGACCCCGGCCTGAATAGGTTGCAGGCTGCCATGGGCGCTCGGACGCGCATCGCGCCCCCCGACCCCTGTACAACCGTACTTTGTCTATGTTACAGCACGCGGAAAGGGGCTAAAAGAAGCGCGAAACCAGCACATTCGTCGCAAGCGCCGCCACGTACGCCAGCACCGTCATGTAGGCGAATTGCAACGCCGGCCACTTCCAGCTGTTGGTTTCCCGCCGCACCACCGTCAGCGTCGAAAAACACTGCATCGCAAACGCGAAAAACACCACCAGCGCCATCGCCCCGCCCAGCGACAGGTCGTGGTGCAGCGCCTGCTGCAGGCCCTGCGCCTGCGTTTCCGGGTCCATGCCGTACAAGGTGCCGAGCGTGCCCACAATCACCTCACGCGCGATGATCGACGACAAGAGCCCAATGCCGATCTTCCAGTTGAACCCCAACGGCCGGATCACCGGCTCGATCCAGTGGCCCACCTGCCCCACCAACGACTGGCCCAGTTCCGGAAAACTTCCGTGGTGGTAGGGCACATGGCTCAGCCCCCACAGCACCACCGTAACCGCCAGGATAATCGTGCCCGCCTG
>CAXTYP010000359.1:0-2948 GCA_964248435.1 uncultured Acidobacteriaceae bacterium
CCGCCAGTACGGCAGGATCACGACCCGGGGCGCAAGCGCACGCAGAACGCGAACAAGCTTCAACCGGTTTTCGTAGGTGTTCTCGACATTCCCGTCCGGCAGGTCCAGCGCTTCGCGATGCGTGACACGGAGAAGCCTGGCCGCTTCCGTCGCTTCCGCCGCGCGTTCCGTCGCTGTACCCCGGGTGCCCGCTTCGCCGGCCGTCAGGTCCAGGATCGCGGTGGACTGCCCCTGCGCGCGTGCCCGCAACAGGGTGCCGCCGCACGTTTGTTCCACGTCGTCGCGATGCGCGGCGATCGCCAGGATATCGCAGGACGTCATCTCCGTCTCCTTCAAACAGGAAAGGCGCGCGTCAGCAACGCGCGCCTTTTTCAGTAACCCCGAGCTCCACAGGTAGTCAGTACCAGGTGTTGTCGGAGTCGTTCGGCGCGTCCATATAGGCCACATCCACCACCGTGCCCTGGATGGTCACATTGGCATTGTCAAGCGTGTTTCCCGTCGTCGTGCCATAGATGTACACCTGTCCGCCCTCGGCTGTGTACACCTTGTGGAGCCCGGTAAGGGCCGCGATGCCGGTGCCATCGCCCTTGTACGATTCGATGGTCGTCACCGTGTTGGTGGCCGTGTTGAACATCGTCATGCAGCCGTAAGGGGTAGCCAAGCCGGACTGCGACTGGCGGTATCGTTCACCGCCCTGGCAGTTCGAGGAGCCGATCCAAAGCGTGTTATCATCCGCCGCGATCATGCGTGTGTGGGTGCCGTCCGAGATGGGGATGGGCGTGCCCACGGTTCCGGTCGCAGGATTCACCACCGAAAGCTCACCCGTAAACAAGCCGTCTGGCAGCTGCTGCTGGCCCGCGACATACAAGCTGTTGCCGTTGAAAAGGGCGTCTGTTGCGCCACCCGGGATGGCAATGAACCGCGAAGTTGCGAGCGTGGCGCCGGCCGGTCCTTGTGTTCCCGTGTTCAGGGCGGACGCGGGCAGCGGGATCTCCGTGACGCCCGCTGTGGTGCCGCCGCACTCCGGGCCACAGTCGATGACGTAGACCGAAGAGTCATCCGGCGAAAAAACAGTGCGGATCGGCTGGTCCACCCGCGCCGCGCTTGTGTCCACCGGGTACACGCAGTATTGCGGCAGATTTTGCGGCTCGCAATCCTCGGCGGCTCGGCCGTTGATGGCGAAGTGAGGCTGGTTCACGGCCTGCCCCTGCTGCGTCGCGTTGAGGTGCACAATGCTGTAGACCAGGTTCTGGTTGCGGACAAATGCAAGCGCGATGGTGCCGGACGGGTTGATGGCCACCCGGTATACCCCGGGCAGGTTGAGCAGAAACGTGCCCTGCCCGGTGGATGCGTCAAACATCTCCAGCACGTGGTTCTGCTCCTGCGCAGCCACAATGAACTGCCGGGTGGCGGAAGCAAAGATGGAGGAAGCCACGGCACCGGGGGCAGGCGGCGCGAAGCCGGCGTTGGACGCTGTTTCGGCTGCATAGTTCACCGCGGCCAGCGAGCCATCGGAGCTTGAAAATACCAGCCCGACCTGCTCCGCGGGCAGGTTTTGAATGGTCAGCGGCAGGGACGTTGCGTTGTAGCCGCTGATCGGAAATGACGCGATCGTGTTGTTGTAGTTGTGCCGCACATCGTACAGGCCATCGACCAGGTAAAGCTGGCCACGGCCGGCGTTCTGCACCGCGATCAGCACGCGGTTGAGAATGCCGCTCGGCGGCAGGTTGCGCCCGGCATAGTAGTAGTTCTTGCCGCACGCCGAAAGCACAAGCGAAAAGAGCAAAAGAGCGGCAACGGAAGACCCGGCACGAAACGAGAAACGCCCGCGGCCGGCATAGCCCCCGCGCACCAGATGAAACAAGATACTGAAACCAGACAAATGGAAACCCCGAACTCGTCCGAGGCGGAACGGAAAGGCCCCGGGAGCAAGGCTGAGTATAACAAAGCAGCCCCTCCTGCTGGCGCGCACCGGGCGGCTGGCATAGCATGAGACCTACTCGATGACGACCTCCAGCAACAGCCGGCTTCAGCAGATTTTCGGGGATCGCCCGGTACTCTGCGACGGTGCCATGGGCACCACCCTGTACGAACGCGGCGTCTTTATCAACCGCTGCTACGACGAGCTGAACCTGTCGGAGCCAGACCTGGTGCGCGGTGTTCACGAGGAGTACTTACAGTCCGGCGCGGAGCTGATCGAGACCAACACCTTTGGTGCGAACCGCTTCCGGCTCCAGCGCTTCGGGCTGAGCGAGAAGGTTGCCGCAATCAACCGGGCCGGGGTGCGCCTGGCGCGCGAAGCCGTCGCGCAGCTCAAAAGCAAGCAAGCTGCCGATGCCTGGGTGGCAGGCTCGGTCGGGCCGCTTGGGGTGCAGATGGAGCCGCTGGGGCGGCTTTCGCGCGAAGACGCGCGCGCCGCGTATCGCGAACAGATTCGGGCGCTGGCGGAGGGTGGTCCGGGTGTCGGCGTGGACCTGCTTGTGATTGAAACCATCATGTCGCTGCCCGAAGCCGAGCAGGCCTTGCTGGCCGCGCGCGAAGGGGCGCCGGGGCTGCCGGTCATCGCCATGGTGACGGTCGATGAAGAGTCGTTGTGCCTGGACGGCACCGACCCGGAGCTCGCCGCGGCAAGGCTCGCCGGCTGGGGCGCCGATGGGGTCGGGGTGAACTGCAGCACCGGACCCGCTGCTGTTTTGAGCGCGATCGAGTGCATGGCCGCCGGAACGCACCTGCCGCTGTTCGCCATGCCGAACGCCGGGGTACCGCGGGCGGTCGACGGCCGCAATATGTACCTGTGCTCGCCCGAGTACATGGCCAGTTTTGCACGCAAATTTCTAAAAGCCGGGGTGCAGTTTTTGGGCGGCTGTTGTGGCACCACGCCCGCGCACACCCGCGCCATGCGCGCCCAGCTGCGGGCACAGGCCGCGCAGCGCGTCGCCCAAAAAGCA
>CAXTYP010000360.1:0-2937 GCA_964248435.1 uncultured Acidobacteriaceae bacterium
GATCGCTGAAAAGTGCTCCCGCAGGCGCGTGGCCAGGGCCGGGTCATCGGTTGCATGCAGTTGCACGCCCGTCAGCCCGGCGGCCGCGACAGTTTCGATAACCTGCTCAAAGGTCGGGTGGACAAAAACGCCGTACCGCTCAACATGCTGCGGCAGCCGGGCGGTGATCGCGGCCACCTGCGCCGGGCTGACCTGCCGTGGACTCTTCGCGAACACAAACCCGAGCGCGTCGGCTCCGGCGTCGATCGCGACCCGGGCATCGCCGAGCGTGGTGGTTGCGCAGATTTTGACCCACATGCAGCGCCCTTACCGGCCCGGCACAGGCTCAAGCCAGGCCGATAGCGCGGCCCCGGGGTCGGGCTCGCGCATCAGCGACTCGCCGATCAAAAAGGCGTGGTACCCGGCATCGCGTAGCGAGTCGATGTCGTGTCGCGAGCGAATGCCGCTTTCCGAGATGTGCACCGCTCCTTCAGGCAGGTCGCCCACCAGGTCGTACGAAACATCGAGATGCACTTCAAAGGTTGCGAGGTCGCGGTTGTTGACGCCGTAGGCATCGCAGCCCAGGTCGCGCACCCGTGCCAGCTCCCCGGCCGTGTGCACCTCGCACAGCACGTCGAGCTCGAGCGCATGCGCTTCTTCTGTAAACCGCGCCAGCTCCCCATCGGTGAGCGCGGCGGCGATCAGCAGGATCGCATCGGCGCGATGCGCGCGCGCCTCCACAATCTGGTACGAGTCCACAATGAAATCCTTGCGCAGGCACGGCAGCCCGCTCGCCTCCGACGCCATTTCCAGGTAGTCGAGGCTGCCCTGAAAAAAAGCCTCGTCGGTCAGCACGGACAAGGCGGTCGCACCGCCGGCGCGCAGCTGCTTTGCGAGCTGGAGCGGGTCGAAATGGGGCCGGATGACCCCTCGCGAAGGAGAGGCTTTTTTGATCTCGGCCAGGATCGCCGGGGCGTCGTAAGCCCGCCGGCGCAGGGCGCGCGCGAACCCGCGCGGGGAGTGGAATTGCGCCAGTTCCTCAAGCCCGGCAACCGGAGCACTCACTTTGCGCTCGGCCACTGCGGCCCTGGTTTTCTCGAGTATCCGTTCGAGATGCATGGACCAAGTATACGTTCGAGGAGGGGCCTCTGGGGTAGTATCCGCACATGCTCCATCGGGCGTTTCCTTGTGTCGCAACCTTCGCTTCCCTGTTGGCCGGGGCAGGCTTGCTGTGCGCGCAATCCCCAGCCCAGAGTTCGATCGACAGCTATATCCATGACTCGTGGAGCGAGCTCGGGCGATCGATGACCGACTGCAAGTCGCTAGTTGACACGAAAACAAATGCAGCACCCGTGCTGTACCTGCCGCGGGAGCTGCCCGAGCCCGCGGCTGTTCGCGCGCTGCAAAGCGCCTGCGGGGTGCGGGTGGAGCGCCTGCCGAAGCGGATCGGCCATCCCGGCGCGCTGCGGCCCGAGGCGATCGCGACGCCGGGGCTGCTTTACCTGCCTAACCCCTACGTCGTGCCGGGCGGCCGTTTCAACGAGATGTATGGCTGGGACAGCTATTTCATCCTGCTGGGGCTGCTGCACGACCGGCACATCGACACCGCGCGGGGCATGGTCGAAAACTTCTTTTTCGAGATCGAGCATTACGGCAACCTGCTGAACGCGAACCGGACATACTTCCTCACGCGCTCGCAGCCGCCGTTGCTGTCGAGCATGATCCGGCTGGTATACGACGCCGAACCGCGGCTTCCGAAGAAAGACGCGTGGCTGGCGACAGCCTACGGCTACGCGGTGCGGGATCACGCGCTGTGGCTAAGCCCGGAGCACCGCGCCGGCAACACCGGCCTGGCGCGCTACCATGACGGGGGCGAAGGGCCGGTGCCGGAGATGGCCGACGCCAGCACCTACTACCCGGATATCATTCGCTGGCTGTTGGCGCACCCTGGCGTGCACACCGACTATCTCGTGAGCGAAACCAATTACCCGCCAACGGAGCGGGTTTCGAGCAAGCTGATGCCGGGCGCGGCAGCGCTGGCGCGGCAAGGAGAGGAAAGCTGCGACTGGCAGACTTCAGCTGTTTGCGCGAAGGCTCACGTCGGCGCGAACTGGCTTTCGCGCTCTTTCTACGAGGGCGACCGCGCGATGCGCGAGTCCGGCTTCGACACCACCTTTCGCTTTGGCCCGTTTTCGGGCTCAACGCAGCAGTTCGCGCCCGTTTGCCTCAACTCGCTGCTCTACAAGTACGAGCTGGACTTGGCATGGATGGCGGACCGGCTCGGCAAGCCTGCGGAAGCCGCGGCGTGGAGACAGGGAGCCGCCGCGCGTCGGGCTGCGATCGACAAGTATTTGTGGAATGCGGATCGCGGCCTGTACTTCGACTACAACTACGTAACGGGCCGGCAGTCGACTTACAACTACATCGCGACGTTTTACCCATTGTGGGCCGGGGCGGCAAGCGCAGCACAGGGCCGGGCGGTTGCGGGCAATCTCCGGCTGTTTCTCAAGCCAGGCGGCGTAGCGACGAGCACCACCGAGAGCGGCGTGCAGTGGGACCTGCCCTATGGCTGGGCGCCGACCACTTACTTTGCTGTCGCGGGACTCGAGCGTGTGGGGGCCGATGCGGAAGCGCGATCGGTGGCGCAGCGCTTTGTACGGACGGTCGGGAACGGCTTTGGAGCAGATGGCACCATCCGTGAGAAATACAACGTGGTGAGCGGCAACGCCGATGTGCAGGTGAGCACGGGCTACAAGCAGAACGTGATCGGCTTCGGCTGGACGAATGGTGTGTACCTGCGTCTGGAGCAGTTTTTGGCCGCGCCGCCCGCGGAAGCTGCCGCAGCGCTTGGGATGAATCCATGACGGCCAGAGGGCCGGCCGGGCGCGACCTCGCGGTGGTCGGGCTGGGCGAGTTGTTGTGGGACGAGCTGCCCATGGGCGCGCGGCTGGGCGGCGC
>CAXTYP010000361.1:0-2927 GCA_964248435.1 uncultured Acidobacteriaceae bacterium
CCCTTGTTGTTGCCATAGATCGTCGCGGCAGCCGGCAGGCCAGGGAACTCGAGCGCTGTGGATTGGTTGTCACTTTGGAGATTGCCGCGAACAAACAACGACTGCCGTCCACCCAGGTTATAGTCGATGCGCGCAATGTTTGTGATCTGGTCGATCGGTGCCGGCGAGGTAAAGTTGAAGCCTCCTGTGTTGTAGCCGTCTCCTCCCGGTGCGTTTGCCAGCGGGTACTGCTTAAAGAATGCGATCGCTGCTGCATTGGTGGCCGGTGCATAGCAGGTGGTCTTGGCGCAGTTCGGGTCCGACGAGCGACCGTCCAACTGCGCGATCTCTGCCGGCCTCAGCGTCTTGAAGCTGGTACCGTTTTTGCACGGGGCCGAGGTCGGACATGCCTCATACGTCACGTTGCCGGTTACG
Organism: uncultured Acidobacteriaceae bacterium; assembly: GCA_964248435.1. GTDB lineage: Bacteria > Acidobacteriota > Terriglobia > Terriglobales > Acidobacteriaceae > EB88. The sequence continues at coordinate 415 of CAXTYP010000361.1, forward strand.
AGTCCGCCGCCATTCAACGTCGACGGCACAATCTCGCCGACCGGGATGTCGCTCGCCTGTTTAAAGGCCTCATAGGCTCCAAAGAAATACAGCTTGTTTTTCTTGAGCGGTAGTCCGAGTGACGCGCCGTAGGTGTGTTGCAGCACCTTGGCTGCGATGTTCGGCTCGCCGGAGTTCAACTGCCCCTGCTTGATAAACCAGTTATTCGAGGTGGTACCCGGGTCGCGGTAGTACTCGTAGGCACTTCCATGAACGCTGTTGGTTCCACTCCGCGTCACCAGGGAAACCTGTGCTCCAGATGCCCGTCCCGCGTCCGCGTTCGCGTTTGTCGTGACCACGCGAAACTCCTCGACTGATTCGCGTGTCGAGCGCAGCGCGCCGTTAAAGGCATACCCGAAGATCTGGTCGTTGTTATCCACGCCGTCCAGTGTCAGGTTGCTCTGGTCCTGCCGCGCACCGTTCACAATGCCTGTACGCTCGTCGGTATTCAGACCGCCACTGGCCGCGCCGCTGTCTACTGCCAGCACGCCCGGTTGCAGCGACAAAAGGTAAGTCACGTTGTTCGCCAGGTACGGCAGGTTCTGCACCTGCGAAGGGTCAAACGCATTGCCCAGCGTGGCATCGGTCAGGTTGATCGAGTTTGTCTGCGCTGTTACCTCCACGTTGGTATTGCTCGCACCCACGGCAAGCGCGACGTTGACCGTCGCCGGCTGGTTGACCAGCAGCTGCGCGCGCGTGGTCTGCTCTGAAAAACCCTGCGCCACCACCTTGACCTCGTAATTGCCGGGCGGAATCTGTTGAAAGCTGTACTCACCCTGCGCGTTGGTTTTGTGCAGCTGCGAAAAGCCGATCGAGCTTTCGGTCAGCAGCACGCTGGCTTCGCTCATCACGGCACCGGACGAGTCAGTCACCACGCCCCGCAGGGACGTGGTCGCGGTTTGCGCGAAGCCGAGTGAAAGGGAAGAGGGAAGCAGCAGGAGGGACAATGCCAGGGGTGAACCACGCATCAAAAGGGAGCTCCAGTAAAAGCGATGAAAGAAAACCATCGGTCCGGGCCAGGCCTGGGAACAGGTGGCGAAAAACAAGGCTCTCCTGCCTGAACATCCGCAAAAGAGTGATCGGAACTGTCGAGCGGTACACAGTCGGGGTCGCTGGTGTGAGTTGGATTATGCGCAGGGTCCGCCACGAAATCAAGCAGTTGGCTACGTCGTTATACGGCGGATAAGCCGCGCCTATGGCGCGCGGAACCACGGGCTGTGTTCCCGCATCCCGCCCCATCAACTACACTCAGAGGGCGGCGGTCGCAAGTTCCGGCAGACCCAATGAAAATGCGGGGTATGCCTAGAACCTCACGAGTACTTTAAGGGCTGATGTCAGGACGATACGGGACGCACACGCACGATGCTTCGGCTTGATCATGGTGCCTACCGTGTCCGATAATACATATTCTGTCAAAAAAAGTGTCGAAGCATGCGGTTCAGCGCGACCGGCTGATCCGCCACTTGGCATCGCAGAAGCACTGGCTGGCACAGCGGCATGCTGCTCTCACAAGTCGGCGCGAGACGCCGAGCTTCGTAGCTCTGCCCTCGATCCTTCTCCCCGCTTGCCTTGACGCCGAGGGACAAGTGCAACAATATGAGCCGCACGAGGACCACTCCTACAGACAAATATATGGAGCGTTTACCTTCGCTTGATCTTCGCCTCAATGCCCGGTATGCTTTTTGTATGGGCGAACAAAAAGCGAATTGCCTGTTCCCGATCCTGCAAAACAGCTCCGCTCCTCTTTCCGGCATGGCCCGGCTCGCTGCGGAAGCAACCTCGGCCGGCGAAGGCCATGGGGTGCGCTTCCACGCGCTTCCCGTGCGCTCCGCGCTGAACCGCTCAGTGTCCAAGCGCAAGCTCCGTTTCGCGCGCACCATCAACCCGTATCGCGGTTGCGAATTTGCCTGCCGGTACTGCTACGCTCGCTACACCCACGAGTTCCTCAACTTCAGTGATCCCGCTGCGTTTGAACGCGAAATCTATCTGAAGCAAAACCTGCCATGGCTGCTGGAGCAGGAGTTACGAGGCTTCGATCCATCGCAAGAGATCGCGATCGGGACCGCTACCGACCCATACCAGCCGATCGAGCGGCAGGCCCGGGTCACGCGCGGCGTGCTGGAAGTTCTGGCGCGGCAAAGCGGTCTGCGTGTCGGCCTGGTGACTAAGTCCACGCTGATTGAACGCGACATGGACCTGCTGACCGCGATCTCGGCCCGCAACAAGCTGACCCTGCATATCACGATTACAACCACGGACATCCGCCTGGCCCGCAAGCTGGAACCGCGGGCGCCACGACCGGATCTACGCTTTGAAACTGTCCGGCGGCTGCGCGCGACCGGCCTTGTGGCAGGGGTCCTGTGTTCCCCGCTGCTGCCCGGCATCACTGACAATGGCCCCGCGCTCAACCTGGTCGCGCGCGAAGCCGCCGCGGCCGGTGCCAGCTTCTTTGCAGCCGAGCCGCTGTTTCTCAA
>CAXTYP010000362.1:0-2926 GCA_964248435.1 uncultured Acidobacteriaceae bacterium
GCGGTTATGAAACGGCTTGTTTTCCCGCTCATTCTCCTGACTTGCTTGCCCGGCATGGCCCCGGCGCAAGTGCCACCGGCTGATTTCCTTGCGGTCATGTCCCCTGCAGGGATGGTGCAAGGTCATCGCGAGGCAACACTCGGCGGTCCCGCTTACGCTTTCCTGGGCATCCCGTATGCCGCGCCACCGGTCGGGCCGCTGCGCTGGCGTCCACCCGCTCCACCCGTGAAATGGCAGGGTACGCTCGACGCCTCTGCCTTCGGCTACCGGTGCATGCAGCCGCCCTTGTTCGACGACATGATCTTTCGTGATCCGGGTACGAGCGAGGACTGCCTAACACTGAACGTTTGGAAGCCTGCGGCGGCTGAATACAATGCGAAGCGCCGTCTGCCCGTGATGGTGTGGATTTACGGTGGTGGCTTCGTGACCGGTTCCACGTCGGAGCCCAGGCAGGATGGGGCCCACCTGGCGACCGAGGGCGTGATCGTCGTCTCGTTCAACTATCGCGAGGGCATCTTCGGGTTTTTCACGCATCCTGCGCTGGTCGAGGAGTCGCCCATGCACGCGGCCGGCAACTATGGCCTGCTTGACGCGGTGGCCGCGCTCCGGTGGGTGCGGACCAATATCGCCGCGTTTGGCGGAGACCCGGCGAACGTTACCGTTTTCGGCGAAAGCGCGGGTTCGTTCGCGGTCAGCTCGCTCATGGCTTCGCCGCTGGCGCGTGGTTTGTTCGCGCGCGCCATCGGCGAAAGCGGCGGCGCGTTCGGCGGCCCGCCAAGCAGCGGCTTACGCTACCGGCCAGTCGCGATGCAGGCCGAAAAGGACGCGGAGTTTGCCCGCTCAACGCTGCACGCCGACACACTGGCCGACCTGCGGGCGATTCCGGCGGAGCGCCTGCTGGCCGCAGCCGGCTCCGGCACGGCCTTCGGGCCGGATGTGGACGGTTATTTTCTCCCGCAATCTCCAGCGGCCATCTTTGCGGCGGGTCGGCAGAACGACGTGCCGCTGCTGGCCGGCTGGAACCACGACGAAGGCGGCAACGGGCAGGACACAACGGTGACGCCGACCGGCGGTTCGAGCACAGGCAGCGCTATGCCGGCCGCGGGCGACCTGGACCGTTTGAAAACACGCGCCGCCAAGGATTTCGGCTCGCACGCAGGCGAGTTTCTCGCTGCGTTTCCGGCGAAAGATGATGCGGAAGCACTCTTACGCCTGCAGCAATATGCGACGGAACGGTTTATCGCCTACGGCACCTGGGCCTGGCTCGAAGCGCAGGCCGCGACCGGCAAGGCTCCGGCGTTTCGCTACGAATTCGACCTCGTACCGCCGCCGGACCCGGCGCGTCCGGGCCGTTACGGAGCGTTTCACTCGGACGACATCGAGTATGTTTTTGGCACGCTGGACTCGCGCAAGGGCATCGCGTGGCGGCCCGAGGACCGCCTGATGAGCGAACAGATGATGCGGGCGTGGACCGATTTCGCGCGCACCGGCAAGCCGAGCGCGCCCGGGCTGCCGGCCTGGCCCGTGTACACGCCGGCTTCCGGTGCAAAGGGGATGTATCTGAATCAGCCGCAATCGCATGCGGAGAAGGATCTGTTGCGAGACCAGTTTCTATTTCTTCAATCCGCTTGGAGCAGGTGAATCTTGAAGAGCTCTACTTCCACCGCACCCCCGGCCGGGCCACCGCGTACATCTCCCTCGTGATCTGGTCGTACAGCCCCTGCGGGTCGCCGCCGGTCTTGTACAGGTCGAAGTGCGTCCGCCCGGGAATGTAAGTGAACCGGGCGTCGGCCCCCAGCTTCGCCAGCCGCGCGTCCAGCAGGTGCGCCGACCCATCCAGGTAAAACGTGTCGGCGGTGCCGACGAAAACATGGACGCGGCCTTTCAGCAAGGTACCGTTCTCGGGCCAGTGCTGCTCCGCCAGGTGGGCCAGGTCGTAGTGATCGTGCCAGTACTGGACAACCTCCGGGTATACGGCACCGGTCACCCGGTCGAACATGGGCGCGGGCGCGCCGCTCGCGTCCCGCGGAGAAAAGACCCACTCAAACGAAGCCAGCTGACCGCCATAGGGACTCAGCACTTCTTCCATCCGTGCAAATTGCTGAAACGTTGCGACCACCTTGCCATCGGCGCGCATGATCGGTGTAGGGGTGCTGCCGTCCGGCTTGTGGTAGACGTTGGCCCGCGGCGCATACAGGTCCGAGCCGGTGAAGTCGTGAAAGTCGCTGGGATCGGGGGAGGTGGACCAGGTGCCTCCGAACACCTGCGGGTAGTTCACCTCCAATTGCAGCGTCGCCCAGCCGCCGCTGGAGTGGCCGTTCAGCAGCCGTCCCGAGGGTTTCGCATCCATGCGGTACTTGGCCTCGATCGCCGGGATGAACTCGCTCGTGAGCGCGGTGCCCCATGGCCCGTTGTTGACCGAGTCGGCGAACTCATGGGTGCCCTGCGGGCAGGACTCGTCCAAAAATACACCGATCATCGGCGGTGCCTTGCCGGCCTCCATGCGCCCGCGAAAACTCATGCCGTTCGCGAGCGAGTAGGCGAGGTTGCCACCGAAACCATGGGTCCAGTACATGACTGGATAGCGAGTTTCGGCGTGTGGGTCGTAGCCGGGCGGCAGGATGACCCAGGCACGGATGAACGTCGGACGGCCCCAGAAACGGGTCAGCGCGGGGCTTGGGAAGCTGAACAGTTCGGCAACGCCGGGCTTTCCGGTTTGCGCGGCAGCCCGGGCTTCGCGCGGCGACGGCTCCGGGTGGCGATCGAGCGTGAGGGTCGGCTCGCCTCGAGTCAGCGGTGTCACGGCGCTTTCCCAGTCGCCCGGCTCGCGTCCGCCGTAGTTGTAGCTGTGGTCCACGTCGAGCACGGCTTGCGCTTCCCATGTGCCGGCGGGCGCTTCGCGAAACGGCTTGGGGTAGGCCACGGT
>CAXTYP010000363.1:0-2920 GCA_964248435.1 uncultured Acidobacteriaceae bacterium
ACACCGGCGGCTCCATCCGCCAGCCTGCCTCATTCTGCGGCGTCGTGGGGTTGCTGCCGACCTATGGCCGCGTTTCGCGCTACGGCCTGATCGCGTTTGCTTCTTCCCTGGACCGCGTGGGTCCGTTTACCAATTCGGTTCGTGACGCGGCGACCGTGTTGGGCGTTATCGCCGGACACGATCCAAAGGACGCAACTTCGTCCACCCGGTCCGTCCCTGACCACTGCGGCGAGCTCCAGCGGGAAGAAGGCATCAACGGCCTGCGCATCGGCGTGCCGAAGGAGTATTTCGGCGAGGGGCTCGATCCAGAAGTCCGCGACAAGGTGGAGCGCGCCATCGATGGCCTGCGCGAGGCCGGGGCCGAGATCAAGTCGATCTCGCTGCCGCACACCCGCTATGCAGTGCCCGCTTATTATCTGATCGCGACCGCCGAGGCCAGCTCCAACCTGGCCCGGTTTGACGGTGTGCGCTATGGCTACCGCGCCCCCCACGCCACCACGCTCGCAGGCGTGTACCGCGAGTCGCGCGACGGCGGGTTCGGCGCGGAGGTCAAGCGTCGCATCCTGCTCGGGACGTATGCGCTGTCGGCCGGCTACTACGACGCGTTTTACAAAAAAGCCCAGCAGGTCCGCCGCCTTCTCGCGCAGGACTTTGCCATGGTTTTTGGGTCGGAGGTCGACGCCATCGTGTGTCCCGTCGCTCCCACCCCGGCCTTCAAGCTGGGTGAAAAGACCGATGACCCGCTGGCCATGTATCTCGCCGACATCTATACCGTCACCCCGTCGCTCGCCGGTATCTGCGGCCTGTCGGTCCCAGCCGGCTGCTCCGCGTCCGGGCTCCCGATCGGGGTGCAGGTGCTGGCGACTCATTTCGACGAAGCGACGCTGTTCCGCGTCGGCGAGGCGATCGAGCGCGGGTAAGCGGCACCCAATCTGTGAGCAGCGTTCGCGGTCCACTTCCGTGGGCCCTGCTATAAAGACTGCATGCAGTTTCACGGCAAGCTGAACCAAGCTGAGGTCAAGGAGGCCACGCGCCTGATCCGGCCGAAGGGCTATGCGTGGCGGCTTGCGCTCACCAATATCCGGCTGGTCATCTATGTCGTCATCGTGGTGGCGATCGTGTGGGCATCGATTGCGCACCACACCAGGATTCCACCCCAGGTGATCGTTATTCGCATCGCGCTGCTGGTGGTGATCGGCGGATTTTCCGTGTTTCGCTATCGCAAAAGCAGTCGCGAGGCCGTGCTGGCGCTGGACGCCTCGCTGCCCGATACGATCGACCTGTCGCCGGTAGGCGTGCGGCACCATGGACCCAATGGGGCCGAAGGTTTCCAGCCCTGGACCAGCTATACGGGCTTTCGCGAAGGGCGGCATGTGGTGCTGCTGCGCCGCAAGGAAAAGAACCTGTTCAGCGTGCTTCCGGTTTCCGGGTTGTCGGACGGCGAGCGCGGCAACCTCCGGGGCATGCTCCAGCAGTTTCTTCCGGTCCTCGGGAAGCCTTAGATAGGATGGCTGCTCCAGCGACGGAACACAGCGATAGCCAGGCCGGTGCAATCTACCGGTCGTTGGCCAGGGTCTTGCCGGCAAAACTAGCCGCCGGAGTGACCGGCGAACTCGCGATTCTTGGCTCGGCGTTTTCCGGTCTGTTCTCTAGTTTGCGAACAAAGCGGGCCAGCCTCCTTCCCAGCTTTACGTATGTGAATACAGGCCCGCTCCGCTACTTGTGGCTGATCGTGCTGATCGGAGCGGTGCCGGAAACCTGGCTGCTGCACCTCCTGCTGCCCCGGCACCGCGTCATCGAGTTGATCCTGCTGGTCATCGTGCTCTGGGGTTTCCTGTGGTTGATCGGGTACTACCATGCCATGCGCGATCACCCACACACGATCGAGGGCGAGTGCGCGACGTTCCGCTTTGGCTTTCGGCGCAGCTGCACCGTGCACTGGCTTCTATCTCGACCATAAAGACCAGCCGGTTTGTGTCTCGCGATGCTTTCGCAGGCTACCGGGAATGGGAACGGTTCTGCGTCAACCATTGCGATCTTGTTGAACTCACACTTATGCCGGACGCGACGGTCGAGGAGTTCACGGGCGTGCACCACAGTGTTGCGCGCCTGGCTGTCTCCTTTGATGATGCCGACGGCTTCGTGCAGGCGGTGGAGCGCAGCCGCAAGAACTAATTTTCAAACTCGCCGGCGCGCCCGGGTGTGTCCCTGCGGCGCCGCCCCAGCCCCTTGCGAACTGCCCACAGCGCGATCAGCAGCAACGCCAATCCCAAAGCCGTAAACAGCAGGTGGGCATGACGGTGCAGCAGGCCGCCCAGCTGGCCGATAAACCGCGGCCCGTAAAGCACCGTCAGCAGGGCCGTCGCCCCGAAGCGAACCACCCGCCCGCAAAACACGGCGAGCATAAATGTGACAACACGCATTTCAAACACGCCGCCGGCAAAGGCGAACAGCTTCCAAGGGGTGGGCGGCGGCAGCATGGACGGGATCAGCAGGGCCAGGAACTCCTGGTTTTCAAACCGGTTGCGCAGCTGCTCGTAGCGGGCCCGATCGATCCGCTTGAGTAAAAACAGCTCGCCCCCGGCGCGGCCCAGCAGAAACGGCAGCAGGCCCCCAACGGCTGAGCCCAGCGCGGCCATCAACACGTAGGCCCAGGCATGCCGCCGGTCGGTCCAGTAGTAGCCGGCCAGCAGCAGGTCCATGGGCACGGGGATCGTGCTGGAGTCGAGCACGGCGATAGCCCCCGCGCCCCAGATGCCCCACGGCTTGAGAAAGGCCAGCAGCAGCATGGACCACTTGGTCAGCAGTGCCAGCAGGTGCCTCAACCGGGCTGCCCCGTTGGCTCACCCTGGGCCCGGGGCTCCGCCGGGTGCGGCGCGTCGGCATCCTTTGCCGGCTTGAACTGTCGGCCGGGAAACCT
>CAXTYP010000364.1:0-2919 GCA_964248435.1 uncultured Acidobacteriaceae bacterium
GTGGTACATCCGCGCCCACTCGGCCCTTGGATTCACGCGCACCTCCACCCCTGAGAACGAAACCGCTCCCTCGCCGGGTTTCGCCGGGGCGTTCGCGGGCACAATCCCCACGTGCGGTGCACTCGGGTGCTCCGGCCCCCCATCATCGCCGTCGCCCCCGCCGCCAAAATGCAGCAGCATCTTTTCGCCGTCAGCCGACAGCTGATAGTCCTCGACCGCATCGGCGAGCTTTTCAGTTTTACGGCCTTCCAGCACCCAGCGGCTCAGTGAGTGGCTTTCACCATCGTTCAGAAAACGTCCCGTGTCCTTCGCCTGCAGAAAGTAAACAGTGCCGTCCTTGCCGGTTTGGAGACTGCTGTAAAACGCAGGCGGCAGCGGCAGCGGCGCGATGCGGCGAGCGATGGCATCTACCGGCATGCCGGCGAGATCGATCTCGGTCGGCTTGGGCGCAGCCGGGGGCTTGCTCTTTTCGTTTCCTTCTTCGCCCGGCTTTCCGTCCCGAGGCGGCTTCTCCTCGTCCGCTTTTTCTTTCCCCTCGTTCGCGGTCTTTTCATCGTCGGTCTCCGGCGCGACCGGCGAGGCTGTTTTGCTCAGCAGCGTCAGCGCGTAGATCGTCTGCGTCGGCTGGTACAGGTCGCTCGTCATGTCGAGCCCGGCCTCCGTCGCACCCTGGTTGTTGCTCGCCAGAAAGTACAAAAACTTGCCGTTGCGGTCGAACGCAGGGGAGTGCGCGTCGGCCATCGCGCCGGTCAGCTGCGTCGATGTGCCCTTGTCGGCCGAGTACAGAAACAGCGCGTGCAGGTGGTTGGGCATGGAGTGCGGATACACCAGCCACTTGCCGTCCGGCGACCAGCTCAGCTCGCTGGTGGAGCTCGAAAACCCGCCGAACACATCCGGTTCACCCACGTTTGCGAGCTTGCCGGTCGCGGTGTCGATCACGTACAAATGCAGCCGGTTGTCGTGGAACGCAATATGCTTGCCGTCGGGCGACCAGCGCGGTTCGAAGTAGTAGGCGGGCTCCGGCGCGAGCGCAAATGTTTTCATCGCGCCTTCGCCGGTCTGCGGCGCGATACGCAATGAGTACAAGCCTGGTTTGCCGCTGGGGCCGGGCTCGTCGGAGAAGTACGCAACCGATTGCCCGTCGGGCGACCAGGCCGGTTCGCGCTCGGACGCGCCGGGAGTGTGCGTCAGGTTGCGCACGGGCCCATGCTTGGCCGCGACAGTCAGGATCTCGCCGTGCGCCTCCACCGCGACGCGCAAACCGCTGGACGAAATGGAATAGCGTTCAATCTCGCCGCCAACCTGCTTCAGGTGGGGGCGCAGCTCCGGCAGGTCGGCCGCCAGATCGACCGTAACCGGCCGCGGCTTTGCACCGGCTTCCGGCGCCAGCAGGTACAGCGCCCCCAACTGGTCGAAGATCAGCTCGTGCCCGTCGGTCGCGAGCGAATGAATGTCGGTCGAGCTGTTGTGAAATACCTCCGACACTGCCTTGCTCGCCGGGTCGTAGCGAAAAACGCCGATGTGGCCGTTGCGCCCGGATAGGAAATAAATGTTGTCGCCGAGATAAACGGGCGAAAAGTCCGAGCTTTGCTCATGCGGAATCTGCTCCGTGTCGAGCCCCGGGAGTGTCGTAATCGAGATCGTACCCGCGCGCCCGCCGCGGTAGTTGCCCCAGGCCGTGTAGTTGGTAAAGTCGAAGCCGAAAGCCGGCGGCAGCGGCGCATACGCAATGCGCGACCCGTCGGCGGAGTAGGTGCCGGCATACGCCATCGGCAGCGGCAGCACGGTTGCTAAGCCGCCGCCCGCCGGCACCGTGAACAGCTGCGTATAGCGGCTGTTGGACGCGCGATTGGAACGGAACAGGATGTTTTTGCCGTCGGGCGTCCATCCGATCGCGTAGTCGCCCGCCGGGTGATACGTGATGCGTTTCGGCACGCCGCCCGTTATGGGAATCGTGAACACATCGGTGTTGCCGTCGTACTGCCCGGTAAAGGCGATCGTTTCGCCGTCGGGCGAAAACGCCGGCTGGCTCTCGATGCCGACCCCGGTCGTGAGGCGCACGGCCTTGCCGCCGTCGCGCGGCACCACCCACAAGTCGCCCGCGTAGGAGAAAGCAATATTGCGCGCGGTCATCGCGGGCCGCTGCAGGATGCTTGGGTGTTGCGGTGTTTCGGCGTGAAGCGCAAAGGGCAGGGTAAAGGCGAAGACGGCGGCACAAAAATTACGCATCGGCGGTGATGTCCTCCTTGATCGGCGGAGCAGTGTGCACATGCTACATGCTCGCGCCCACGCTCGAAAAAAGAAGCTTGCGCGGCCACCGAATCGGTGGCATCTTTGAGCTACCTCTCGAAGAAAGGACGCCCGCCTTGGCCGTTTTCGTGTCCAATTTGCTGCATCGGCTCGCCCGGTCTCTTGACCGCAGCCCTTGCCGTCGGGCGTCGCTTCGTTCCAGCTAGCCAGGCTCCCTCGAGTCGCGCCCTCTTCACCCTTTATTTCAGCCGTGAGCCCAAAGCGCCGTTTCGCGCTTGTTTCCGTCGCCCGTTGTTCCATAAGGGGGGCGGGCCCTTTGTGCTCCTTGCTTCCGGCGTTGCCGGCCAGGGAAGAATCATGTTTGGGATTTTGCATCATCTGTTCAGCAGTCAAAACCAGTTCGCTTCGGGTGGCCTGCTGTTAATGGCCGTCGGCAGCCTAGGCGTTTTTCTTCGCGCGCTGCCCGGTCATGCGTGGGCGGCCCTCCTGCGGCAAACCACCATGACCATCACGGTCAAGGATGACGATGCGGCGTTCGGCTGGGTCAAGGAGTGGTTTTTGGAGCAGCCTTTTCTCGGGCGCGTCCGGCGCGTAGACCTGGACACGACCCTGCGCGGGGCGGAGATCGCCCTGCTGCCGGCCCCCGGCACCCACCTGTTCTGGCACAAG
>CAXTYP010000365.1:0-2904 GCA_964248435.1 uncultured Acidobacteriaceae bacterium
GCATTGCTTTCAATTGGACTTTCTCCATAGTGTCACCAAAAAAGTTGCTGGAGTCGGTGAGCGAAAACAATGCGGGCGCGGTGCTGATCGAGCTGGATCGTTTGCTCGCCAATGGCAACAGCCCTGCGCAGATCGCGCGGCAGTTTGTGCGCTACCTGCGCAACGTGTTGATGACGCGCATCGGCGGCGAAGGGACGGAGTTGCTGCAGATTTCGCCCGATGAGCGGGCACGGGCGGCGGCCTCGGCGCTGCTGTTCGGCGAAGAAGAGCTGACGCGGTTTCTATCGGTCATGCTGCGCACCTTTGACGACCTGGGCTACCGGCAGGAACAGCGGTTTCACCTGGAGCTCGGGGTTTTGAAGCTGGTGCACTTGCAGCGCCTGCTGCCGGTGGAAGAGTTGTTGTCGCAGCTGGGCGGGGCTCCGGCAAAGACGCAGGGGATGGCCGTTCGGCCCCCATTGCCTGTCGGCCCGGCTCGCAGTGCGGCGGTGCCGGTTCGCAGTGCGGTGCCGCCTATGCCTGCCCTGGCTGCACCTCCGGCTCCCGATGCCGCACCCGCGTTCTCTCCGTTTGAAAAGGATGCGCAACGCAAAGGGGCGCAATCGCCTGCCGGACCCAGGCCGGTTACGCACCTAGCGCCCTTGCAAACTACCGAACCAGCCCCGGTGCTGGCCGACGTCCCCGCACCAACGCCGCTTCCGGTCACACCGGAGCCACCTCCGGTCTCAGCGCGCGAGGTTCGTGCCGCGGAACCCATTGTTGTTCCGGCGACCCCGCAGGTCGAAGCCCAGCCGGAACGTTCGCCGGGGGCGCTGGATCTCGACGCCATGCGCGCGGCGGCAGTGGAAGCGCTGAGCGCGGCAGGCCACACAACGGCGGCCACTCTGCTGGACGCCGGCGCATGGACCGAAACACCGGAAGCCGTGCGGGTGGAGGTGGGCGCGAAAAAAACCATGCTGGGCCTGACGGTCAACGCGGACGCCGAGAAATTGATCAAAGCGGCAGTGCGGCCGCATGCCGGGCATCCGCCCCGGCCGGTTGTGTGTGTGCCGGGCGAAGCCGGGGCTGCGGCCCCAAAGAGCGCAGCGCGACCCGCGGCGACGGGCAGCGTGCAGGCGCTGGCGATGGGAAACCCCCTGGTTCAGCAGGCACAGGAGCTGTTTGGGGCCGAGGTACGGAGCGTCGTCGACCTACGGGACGGCAGCGCAGGGAAAGCGAAAAGGGGCTAGCCATGGACATGCGAGACATGAGCAAGATGGAAGCGATGATGGAGCAGGCGCGGCAGATGAGCGAAGCCGCGGGCGAGCAACTGGAGCGGGTTCGAGTGGAGGGCTCGGCCGGCGGAGGGGCGGTGCGCGTGAAGATGAGCGGTAAAAAGGAAGTGCTGGGAGTGACGCTGGAGCCCGCGGTGCTGGGCGCTTTGAGCTCGCCGGACGACCTGCAGATGCTGGAAGACCTGATTCGCGCCGCGGTGAACGACGCCGGCCGGCGAGCGGACGAAGCCGCCGCGGGCGGCATGGCCGGCATGATGAGCTCGCTGGGCCTGCCGGAAGGCTTGTTGTAGCCCGTGCCGCCCCGTTTCGCCGAACCCATGTCGCGCCTGATCGAAGAACTGCGCAAGCTCCCCGGCGTGGGCGCGAAAAGCGCACAACGCTATGCGTTTCACATCCTGCGGTCGAGCGCGGACGATGCGGCGGCGCTGGCCGACGCGGTACGGGCGCTGAAGCGGGAGCTGCGGCTGTGCTCGGTTTGCAACAACGTGACGGACGTGGACCCCTGCGTGTTTTGCGCGAACCCGACGCGCAATCACCGGCAGGTGTGCGTGGTGGAAGAGCCGACCAGCATCGACACGATCGAGCGCACACGCGGCTACAACGGCGTATACCACGTGTTGCACGGCACGTTGTCGCCCCTGCACGGGGTGGGTCCGGAGCAGCTGCGAACCGGCAACCTGCTTGCGCGGGTGCGCCGGGGGGAGGTCGAAGAGGCGATTCTTGCGACCTCGCCAACCGTTGAAGGCGAGGCGACCGCTGGCTTTTTGTCTGACCTGCTGCGAGCCGCAGGACGCGAAAGTTCGGCTGGAGGCTCGCTGCGGGTGACGCGCATTGCGACCGGCGTTCCGGCGGGCAGCGATATCGAGTACGCGGACGAGGTCTCGATGCGGCGGTCGCTTGAAGGGCGGCGGGAGCTTTAGACAGCCCCGATCGGCAGTCTCGGCTAAGCGGGCGCTGCCTCAAGGGTTGCCGTATCCAGGTCGAAGCTGCCGTCGGATGCGATGGCGAAATGTGCGCGGACGCTCTCGGGGGAGCTGTTTTGGAGGGATCGGATCGCGCCGACATGCTCGGGTGTGGTGGCCGTTCGAGCGATCCAGACCGGAAATTCCATGTGTAGTTTGCGGGTGGTGATGCCGTGAACCACCCAGCCGGCACGTGCCAGGGCCGCCGTCCAGTCGGCGACGCTGTAGTCGCGGACGTGGGATGGGTCCCGCAACAACTCAAAGGCCTGCAGGTGGGTGTCGAGCACGGGGTCGCCGGGTGCGACCACGTCGATAAAAAGGGCCCGGCCAACGTGTTTCAGCACTCGCCGTGCTTCCCGCAGGCCGGCTTCGAGGTTTTGCCAGTGGTGGGCGCTGAAGCGGCAAACGACAAGATCGAACGAAGCGTCCGCGAACGGCAGCTGCTCGGCGGCAGCCTCCTTGACCGTGATGTTGGGTAAATCCCGCTCGGCAGCAGTTGTGGTCACCGCTTCCAGCATGGCCGGGGTGATATCGCAGGCGACCACCTGTGCGACGTGGGGCGCTGCACGGTAGGAAACATGGCCACCGCCGCACCCCAGATCAAGCACCCGGTGCGACCGGCAACCGCGCACAAGATCTTCCACCTGCGAAAGGTCGTCGCCAGTGCT
>CAXTYP010000366.1:0-2893 GCA_964248435.1 uncultured Acidobacteriaceae bacterium
GGGAACGATTCCGCCGGTCGTTGGGCAGGCTGCCCAGCCCTCGGCTTTCGCGGATCTCGGGATCGTGCTGCTGCTGGCGTTCGCCGGCGGAGCCATTCTGAACCTGATGCCTTGTGTGTTTCCGGTTCTGTTTATCAAGGGTTTAATGCTGGTGCAGTCCTCCGGCGAGCAACGTGGGCGCATGCGCGGGCACGGCTGGTTGTACACGCTCGGCATCCTCGTTTCTTTCTGGGGTGTAGTCGCGGTTTTGCTGGGGTTGCGCGGCGTCGGGCATGACTTGGGCTGGGGATTTCAGTTTCAATCGCCGGTGTTTCTGGCGGTCATGGCGTTGTTTCTATTTTTTCTGTCGTTGTCGCTGGCCGGGCAGTTTGAGATCGGGCTGTCGCTGACGAGCAAGGGCGGCTCGCTTGCGCAGAAGGGGGGCTACGCGGGCGCCTTTTTTACCGGGGTGCTGGCGATGGTTGTGGCCACCCCGTGCACGGCACCGATGATGGGCGCGGCTATCGGCTACGCACTGGCACATTCAGCGGCCGTCAGCTTTGCCGTGTTTACGGCGTTGGGGCTAGGCTTGGCCGCGCCCTACCTGCTGCTGGCCTACAACCCGGGTTGGACGCGAGTGCTGCCGAAGCCGGGGGCCTGGATGGAGATCGTCAAGCAGCTGGTCTCGATCCCGATTTTTGCGACGGTGATCTGGCTGGTCTGGCTGCTGACGCAGGCCGCCGGCGTAAACGCGTTGCTGGGGCTGCTGGCAGGCTTTCTGCTGCTTGCCATCGCCGGGGCGGTGCTGGGGCGGTACCCTGCAAGGCGCGGAGCAACAATAGCGGCATCGCTGGTCTTAGTGCTTGCCGTGGCGCTTCCGGTGTACGCGGTGCGGGTGTTTGGGGTGCCGCTGGGGCAGGCTCCGGCCCGTGTTGGCGGCAATGACTGGAAGGTGTTTTCACCGGAAGCAGTGGCGCAGTCGCGGGCGCAGGGCAAGCCGGTGTTTGTGGACTTTACCGCCAGTTGGTGCCTGAGCTGCCAGGTGAATCAACGTGTAGTGCTGGACCGCGCGGACGTGCAAAAGCGTTTGCGCGACAGCGGTGTAGTGCTGCTGAAGGCCGACTGGACGCGCCATGATGCTGCAATCGGCGAGGCCCTGGCGGAACTGGGGCGCAGCGGGATTCCGACCTATGCCCTGTATCCTGCGGCGCAGCAGGCACCGCCACGGCTGCTGCCGGAGGTGCTGACCCCTGGGATCGTATTTTCGGCGCTCGATGGGCTGAAGAAGTAGACCGCCTGCGCGGCTGGCGGTCCCTTCGGGACGTGTCTTTGTCGGTCCGCATCCGGCAACTTTCAGCCGCGACCATCGGGAGCGCCACGTATGGCGAGCACACGCCATGAAATGGCCGCCAGCCGCGCAGGCGGTTTCAGCCGTTGTTTTTGAGTTTTCGGAGCTCTTCCATCCGTTGACCCAGTAGTTTTTCGCGCCCTTCCTGCGTGGGCCGGTAGTAACGGCGGCCGCGCAGGTTGTCGGGCAGGCACTGCATCGCGGCCACCCGACCTTGTTCGTCATGCGCGTATTTGTAGTCCTTGCCATAATCGAGCTCACGCATCAGCTTTGTGGGGGCATTGCGCAGATGCAACGGCACAGGCTCGGCGCGGGTGGTTTCCACGTCTTCGCGAACCTGGTTGAAGGCCGTGTAAATGGCGTTCGACTTGGGCGCGAGCGCAAGATACACAACCGCCTGCGCCAGCGCGAGCTCGCCCTCCGGCAAACCGAGAAAGTCCATGGCGTCGCGCGCCGAAAGGCACAGGTTCAGCGCTTCGGGCGCGGCAAGGCCGATGTCTTCGACAGCCATGCGGACGACCCGGCGCGCGATGTAACCGGCATCTTCACCGGCGGCGAGCATGCGTCCGAGCCAGTACAGGGCGGCATCGGCGTCGGAGTTGCGCACGGATTTGTGCAGGGCGGAGATGAGGTTGTAGTGCTCCTCGCCGCCCTTGTCGTAGAGCAGGGTGCGCTTTTGCAGGGCCTGCGACACCAACTCGACCGTTAGCTCCTGATTGCCGCTCGCCGCAAGCTCTGCGGCCGTCTCGAGCGCGTTGAGGGCGTTGCGCGCGTCGCCGCCGGTGTAGTTGGCGATCCGAGCCAGGGCTTCCGGCTCGGCCTCGACAGCAAGCGTCCCCAGGCCGCGTTCCCGGTCGGCCAGTGCACGATCAAGCAGCGCGACAATCTCATTGTCAGTCAGCGCTTGCAGGGTGTAAACGCGACAACGCGAAAGCAGGGCTGCATTGATCTCAAACGAAGGATTCTCGGTCGTGGCACCGATCAGGCGGATCGCGCCGCGCTCGACATAGGGGAGAAATGCGTCCTGCTGGGCCTTGTTGAAGCGGTGAATCTCGTCGACAAACAACAGTGTGCGGGTGCCGAAGCCCGAGGCCTTCTCGGCCTCGACCATCACGGCCTTGATTTCCTTGATACCGGACAGCACGGCGGAAAACTCGATAAAAGCGGCAGCGGTAGTGCGCGCGATGATCTTGGCGAGCGTGGTTTTACCGACGCCGGGCGGTCCCCAAAAAATCATGGAAGCAGAGTCGTCGCGCTCGATCTGCAGGCGCAAAGGCTGCCCGGGGGCGAGCAGGTGCGATTGCCCGACGAACTCCGACATCGAGCGTGGGCGCATGCGCTCGGCCAGCGGTGCCTGCTGAACGGCGCGGGGCGCAAGCTCGGGCGTGCCGCCAAAAAGGCTCATGCGGGCTCAGATGCCGGGGGCACGTGGGCGCGCAGGCGAGAAGCTTCGTACAACAGCAGGCTGCCGGCTACCGCGGCATTGAGCGATTCGATCGCACCCGGCATGGGCAGGGTCAGCCGCGCGTCGCACGCGGCCAGTTGGTCGGCGCCCAGGCCGGCGCC
>CAXTYP010000367.1:0-2869 GCA_964248435.1 uncultured Acidobacteriaceae bacterium
GCGGAGCTGGTGAGCGACGTTCGGCGGCACACGGAAGACGCGTACAGCGACCTGTGGGTACGCGGGGAGATCTCCAACCTGCGCGCCGCCCCATCAGGCCATGTGTACTTCACGCTCAAGGACGGCGATGCGGCGCTGCCGGCGGTGATGTTTCGCAAGGAAGCGCTGAAGCTGCGGTTTCGCCCGGAGGACGGGCTGGAAGTGCTGCTGCGAGGGCGCGCTTCTGTGTATGAGCAGCGCGGGCAACTGCAGTTGGTCGCGGAGTCGCTGGAGCCGGTGGGCGCGGGCTCGTTGCAGGTGGCGTTTGAGCAGCTAAAGAAGAAGCTCGAAGCGGAAGGCTTGTTTGCGATGGATCGCAAGCGCCCGCTGCCGCTGTATCCGCGCTGCGTGGGGATTGTCACTTCGCCGACCGGTGCGGTGATTCGGGATTTTTTGAACGTGGCTGGGCGGCGGCATGCGGCGCTCGATGTTTTGCTGTACCCGGCGGTGGTGCAGGGCGAGTCGGCGGCCCGCGAGATCGCGGCGGGGCTGGGGTACTTCAACCGAACGAGCAACGTCGATGTGATCGTGGTGGCGCGCGGGGGCGGGTCGCTCGAGGACCTGCAGCCGTTTAACAGTGAACTGGTGGCGCGGGCGATCGCGGCTTCGGGGCTGCCGGTGGTTTCCGCAGTGGGGCATGAAACGGACTTTACGATTGCGGACTTTGTAGCCGACCTGCGCGCCCCGACGCCTTCGGCTGCGGCGGAACTAATTACGGCGGCGCAGCACCGGGTGGAAGAGCATGTTGAGGAGCTGCGCGCGCGGCTGCACCGGGCGTCGAGACTGCTGGTGGCGATGGCACGGCAGCGGTTTGGCGGGCTCGGCATAGACGCGAGCTTTGCCCGTCTGCGCGGGGGCTTGCAACGGCGCGAGCAGCGCGTGGATGAGCTGCGATTCAGGCTGGAACGGGCCGGGGTATCGCGCCTGGGCCTGGCGCGGGAGCGGTTGGAGCGCGTGTCGGCGATGCTGCTGCGGCAGGACGCCACGCACCGGGTCGGGGTGATGCGCGAGCGGTTTGAGGCGTTGCAGCTGCGGCTGGAGCAGGCAGTGGGGCAGCGAATCATTGCGGCGCGCAAACGACACGAGCACGCGGCCGGGGCGCTGGGGCGCTACGACGGAGCACAGTGCCTGCGACGATGGGACCGGGAAACCGGCGAGCTGCGCGGCCGGTTGGAGCGAGCTGTCGCGGCGAGGCTGCGTGGGGCGCGGCATCGACGCGATACGGTTGCGCGTGGACTCGAAACGTTGTCACCGTTGGCGGTGCTGCGGCGCGGGTACGCGGTGGTATTTGCCGAGGACGGCTCGGTCGTGACGCGGGCCGGGGATGCTGGGGAAACCATCCGGGTGCGCTTGGCCGCGGGAGAGCTGGTTGCGCGGGTCACGGACAAAACGATTGAGGGTGCATGAGAAAGCTGTTTGGAACAGATGGAATTCGCGCGGTAGCGGGAGAAGCGCCGCTGGACCGGGCGACGATTTTCGCGGTAGGGCAGGCATTGGCGCACACGCTCAAAGCGAAGCACCCGATGCCGCGTGTGCTGCTGGGCATGGACACGCGCGAAAGCGGGCCATGGATCGCGCGGGCGCTGCATGCCGGGCTTGTCGACGGTGGGGCAACGCTGGCGAACGCGGGCGTGGTGACAACGCCGGCAGTGGCCTATCTGGCGCGCAAGTTCGGCTTCGGCGCGGGCGTGGTGATCTCGGCGTCGCACAATCCCTGGGCCGACAACGGGATCAAGATCTTCGGCGGCGACGGATACAAGCTGCCGGACGCGGACGAGCTGGCGATGGAGGGCGAGATTTTTTCGCGCCTGGGGCAAGGTGCTTCCGGGGAGGAGGAACGGGCACTGCCGGAAGCCGACCCGGTATACCGGCACGACTACAAAACCTTTCTGCGAGCGGCGGTGCCGGGGCTCCGGCTTGATGGCATGCATATTGTGCTGGACTGCGCGAACGGGGCGGCCTCAGCTATTGCGCCCGAGTTGTTTGCCGCTCTGGGCGGCCGGGTCGAGCTGACGCATGCAGCGCCGGATGGACGGAACATCAACGAGGGTTGCGGGGCTCTGCATGCCGAGGTGGTCGCGCGCGAGGTGCGGGAGCGCGGGGCAGACCTGGGCGTGACGCTGGACGGCGATGCGGACCGCGCGCTGTTTGCCGACAGGCAAGGGCGCGTGGTGAATGGCGACGCGGTTTTGTTGCTGGCCGGGCGCTTTTTGAAGCAAGCAGGGCAGCTTGCGGGCGACACCGTGGTGGCGACAACGATGTCGAATATGGGACTGGAAGCGGCGCTCCGGCGTGATGGGATCACGATGCTGCGGGCACCGGTAGGCGACAAATATGTTCTGGAAATGATGCAGGCGCACGGCGCGTCGCTGGGCGGGGAGCAGTCGGGGCATATCCTGTTCCCTCACCTGCATACCACCGGCGACGGACTGTTGACGGCGCTGGTGGTGCTCGACATTGTGCGGCGCAGCGGGCGCCGGATCGAAGAGCTGCTGGCGGACTTAAAGACGTATCCGCAGGTCATTGTGAATGTGCGGGTGCGCGAGAAAAAGCCGCTGGGGGAGATTGCCTCGGTGGCTTCAGCGATCGGAGAGGCCGAGCGCGAGTTGGCCGGAACGGGGCGCGTGGTGGTGCGCTACTCGGGGACGGAAGCGCTGGCGCGCGTCATGATCGAGGCGGAGTCGGAGAGTGCGATGCGGGCGCACGCGGAGCGGATCGCGGGAGCGATTCGGGCGGAGCTGGGTGCGTAGCTTGGAACGAGAACACGGCACGTTAGCGCTGCGCGCCTGAAGTAACCGCCAGCCGTGCAGGCGGTTTTGGCCAGCTGTCG
>CAXTYP010000368.1:0-2848 GCA_964248435.1 uncultured Acidobacteriaceae bacterium
CGAGCGGGCCCGGCGCTTCGGCTTTGAGCCGGCGGAGTCGCTGGCGCGCTTCAACACCTGTCCGCTGTTTACAGCCCTGGGCGACGCCGTGGTGACGGGTCCAACCGGCAACAACCTGCGCGACCTGCGCATCCTGCTGACCGGCGACTAGTTCGCCGGGGGTCGCCCCTTAGCGTTTCCTGGCCGGTGCAGCCGCTTTCGCGGCTCCTTCTTTCAAAGGCGAAGTGCCGGACGATTTCGCAGGCTTGGCAGCGGCGGGCGTTGGCTTTTTCCCGTCTGCCGGCGAGGGCGCAGCTTTTGCGGCGGTAGTCTTTGCCGGAACAGCTTTGCCAGGCACCACCTTGGCAGGGGCCGTTGCCACTGGCACCGCCTTACCCGATACCGCCTTGGCCGAGACAGCCTTGGTCGCGACGTTTCCACCTTTAGCGACCGAAGCTTCCGGCTTTTTCGCCGGGACCGCTTTTGCCGGTGCTTTGGCCGGGGCGGACCTGGCAACAGCAGTTGCCTTCGGCAAAGCCGCGGCGGGTTTGGGAGGAACGGCTTTGGCGGGAACTCGCTTTGCCGCTTCTTTCACATTGGCTGCTTGCACGGGCAAACCTGCCCCGGCCTTTACGGGCGCGGGGCTGCTCTTCGCGGGAACCGCTTTTCCTTTGCCGGACGGCACGGCCGTCCGCGAGCTGTCTGTCTTTTTCCCCGGCTTGGATTCCCGGCCGGCCGCGGCGCTCGGGTTCGCTCCGGGCTGGGCCGCTTGAGCCGGAACTGCTTCAGCCTCGCTCAGGTCATCCCCAAGTGACTCGGACGCAGGTGACGTGCCCAAACCCGCCTTCCCTGTCTCCGTCCTGGTCATGAAACCTCCACGGACCACCGGGGCGTCGCTTTCTTCTGCCTTCGCTCCGAGCTGTGCCGCGTCCTCTAAACCCTCTTCTGCCCCAGCCTCTTCCTCGTCGTCATCGGATGCAATGCGGCCAAGCACGGCATCGAGATCGATACTGTCGAAGTTCACCCTTGGGTTCAGTTTGTCCGGTGTTTGCGGCTCCGGCAACGCCCGGAGCTCGTCCGCCGCGTCATCCGCGACTTCTTCATCCACATCTTCACTTTCTTCGTCGTCGTCTTCCCGTCGGGCGCGAACCGGCGCGTCGTCATCGTCGTCGAGGTCGTCCTCGTCGTCGTCGTCGCGCTCGCTTCCCTTTCGCTTGCCCTTGCTGTCGGCTTTTTTCGCACGGGTGCGGCGCAGCGTCACCGGCGGGGGCGGCGCGGGCGGCGAATAAGGTTCAAGAAAGGCGCGCATGGCCTCATCAGTGGAAAGCTCGCCATCGATCTGCTTGAGAAACAACGCATGCAGCAGTTCGGAGTAGGCGGGCAGCTCGGGGGTGATTCGCATTTCGAGCATGGTCGCCGCCGGTACCTGCTTGGCGATCTCTGGCCACACCGTAAACAGGTTCTTGAACTTCGCTTCGGCTGCCGGCGTTTTGCGCCCATGGGCGAGCCACAAAATCGGCTCGGCCGGGGCGGAGTGGAAAAGCTTCCAGGTGGCGGAAGGCTGGGCGGCGTCCTTGCCGGTCAGTTGTTTCCCGAAGTCCCTGGCGGCAGCGTCAAGACCCTCCCACTGGGCGCGCAGACCAGCCCGCGACAACGCGTTCTTGAAGCGGTCGCGATCCTCCACCGGCATCTTTGCGGTCAACACCTCCAGGTGCGCGGCGGTCAGGTCCGGCGCGATGCCCTGCATCAGCAGCTCGATCCGGCTTGCGTGGAGGTCCGTCAGCGCTGCACGGTCCACGCTGTCAAGGCTCCAGCCGGCAAACAACTGGGCCAACCAGCCTTCCGCTTGGAGGGCTTCGAGCACGGGAAGGGCATCCTCCTCCGCGGCGATCTCTTCAAGCTCATACCCGCGCTGAAAGGGGGACAGAACGTCGAAGCCGGCGGCTTCCTTGGCGTTTTCGTAGCGCGTCGCAGTGCGATCTTCCCACTGCCAGCCCAAACGTTGACGCAGCCTCACGGCCCGCACCAGCCTGGCCGGGTCTTCCAGAAAGCCGTAATTGTTCGCCAGGCGAAGCTGCCGCGCTTCAATATCGGCCACGCCATTCAGCGGATCAAGCAGCAGGCCGTAGGAGCCCTCGTTAAGGGAAAGCGCCATGGCATTGGCGGTAAAGTCACGCCGGCGCAGGTCCTCGACGATGGAGGACGGGCTGTACACGGGCTGCCCGGGCTTGGGGTAGGTTTCCGTGCGAGTGCTCGCGACCTCTACCCGGACTGAGCCGGGGAACCAGAGATGGAGGGTGCGCGAAGGCTCATGGCGTCCCCACAGGACGGCCCCGCGGGCTTCAAGCGCCGCCTGGAGCTCGAGGGCGTTGCCCTGCACGGAAAAGTCGAGATCGCGGACCGATGAACCGGTGGTGAGATCGCGAACAGCGCCCCCGGCCAGAAACACAGTCATGCCGGCTTCGCGGACCGCATCGCGAACGTGCTTCAAAGCGTTGCCTTGCGCAGGGGTGAGGCGGGTATCGAGCAGGTATGTGTATTCGGGCATGCTTCCAAACAAGAAAAGGAATAAGCCTCGACGGAGTCCAACCCCACGTGTCAGGAATGCCTGCCCTGAGCGCGATACGGCTGGATGCGAGGCAAAATGCGATGGTAGCAGATGCGAGGCCCAGGCTGAAATGCAAGAACGGGCAGCCCGGGCCCACCTGCCGCGACTGGGAACATCGACCGGGATGGGGCCCGGCACGGCCGCAGGGCTACACTCAACCCATGGAACTGGAGGAAGTGGCGCGGCGCTTGGAGGCGAGCCTGCTGCCCGGGCAGGATGGGGCCGACCCGGGCGAGCGCGAGATTGCGGGCGTCGCCGGCC
>CAXTYP010000369.1:0-2847 GCA_964248435.1 uncultured Acidobacteriaceae bacterium
CCGGTCGCTGCGATCTAACGGGACTTTACCATTGGGGGGCGGCAGTAACTCAAGCAATCTTGAGTCACTCCTTTGGGCCTGTTTCTCAACTTAGGTAACCTCCGTCCGAGAAGGCCGGTCGCCCTTAGTGAAGGATTTTCGCCTTTTAATTCGCCCGATTGGCTACTTTCAGGGTTGTCCTTGCGTCACCTTCCCTGATTACCAGGGGCGCATGCTGTCGCAGATTGGGACAAAATCTCACTCGCCCGATCTGTGCAAATTTTGCACTGTTGGTGGCGCGAAGGCCATGCCGGGCAAACAGGACCTGGGACTTGGCAGCGGAGTGGAGGCTTTTGCGGCTCAGCGCAGGTGCAGAATCCGGTCGGGCAGCAGTTGTCCACGCAGGAGATCGCCAAAGGCAAGGAGATTGCCCCGCAGGCGGCCCCGTCGATCCACATACGCTTCGGGCGCAAGGCTGCGCACGAGGTTGGAAAGCGTGTTGCGGCCCACGCTGCGCACGGTGTGGCTCCAGGGAAAGGAGCCCTTGCGTGACAGGTAGATAGGGTTGGCTACCTGGGAATAACCCAAACGCAGCCCCGACACCCGTCCCACCTTGGCGCCCAGGTGTACCCCCATGGCCCCGGGGAGCTTCCGCATGGCACCGAAGTGGGCCAGCCGGCGCGAAAAGTCGATGTCCTCGTACCAGGCGTAGGCGGGCAAGCGCTCGTCGAAACGCACGGTGTGCTCACGGACAGGTGCCAGACGAAAGGCCATGTTGCAGCCGTAGGTATTGAAGGCGGGTTCCGGTGGACCGGCTGGCGGCCGCCGTTCCGCTCGTGCCAGCACCTCCAGCCCTTCCTGGACCGACAAGCCGGGCCCCTTGGCGCCGTCGGCCAGCACAAGCCCCGTTGCTGCCACAAGCGAGGGGTCGAGCTGAAAAGCGGCTTCGGTCACACGGAGGTAGTCCCGGTGGAGCAGAAAATCGTCATCCATGAAGAAGAGGAGGTCCGCCCCGGCCGCGGCCTCGATGATCCAGTTACGCTTTTCGCAGAGGCCGCCCGCACTCTGGTGGAAGCGGCAGGAAGGAAACTGCTCCGGGAGCTGGGCAACATCGATGTCTTGGCTGTATAGAACGTCGACGGAGCTGGGTGGCAAGGACTGCCGGAGAAGCAGTTGGAGCGTTTCGCCGAGGATCGCTGCCCGGCCCGTCGTCGCAATGCCAACACCCATCCGCAGCTGCGGGGTCCCAGGCGCGAGCGGGCTGTTTCGAGCAGAGTCGGCAGGAGGCATGCGGGGTTCCCGTTGGGGCATCCCGCCTAGGGTACCGCAAGCGAGAGGACGCCCGGAAAAGTCCTGCTTCAGGACAAGGCCGTGCAAGGGCTCCTTGCTGCAGAAGTTTCTAGGCGAACTTGCCTGGAAATGCGAAGGTAGATGTATCTGAAACGGATCAATCCACCCGGACAGCCCGCACCCAACAGCTCAAACCCTGCGCCATTCGTTATTTTTGCCTGAAAGGACACCATGCCGACCCAAGCGGACCTCCCCGCCACCGAGAAAGGAGCGGCAGCGATTCGCTCCCTGAGCAGTACCCGCACTGTTGCAAAAAGCGCCATGTGGAACCTGATCGGGCGTGGTGGACCCTTGCTTGTCGCCGTGCTGACCACCCCCCATCTCCTGCGCGACCTGGGTCCCAGCCGCTGGGGTGTTTTCACCATCGCCTTGTCGCTGGTCGGCATCTTTTCCATCTTCGATTTCGGGATTGGCCGGGCGCTGACCCGCAACATCGCCGAGTTGCTGACCGAACACCGGCGCGCGGAAGCAGCGACCCTGGCCCGCAGCGGCATCGCCGCCCTTGGGGTGCTGGGCTGCGGCGGCGGACTGCTGATGGCGTCGCTCGCCCACCTTTGGGTCACGCGCGGGCTCAACATCCCGCCGCAGTATGAGACCGAAGTGCTCCACGCCCTGTATGTGCTGTGCCTGTCGGCCCCGCTTGTGATCCTCGGTGCGGCGCTGTGGGGCGTCATCGCCGCCTTTCAGGAGTTTCGTTCCGCCAACCTCGTCAATATCCCGATCATGGCCATGTACTACATCGGGCCCTTGCTGGTGCTTCACTTCTACAACAGCCTAGTGGGCGTGCTGGCAGCCCTTGTGGTGTGCCGCGTTGCCATGACGCTCGCCTACTGGCGGATCTGCCTCCGTGTCATGCCGGAGCTCAGGCTGGCCCGCGTGGACCTCCAAAAGCTGAAACCGGTGATGCGCATCGGCGGCTGGATGACGGCGTCCAACATGATCTGGCCCATCCTGACCTATATGGATCGCTTTGTGATCGCGTCGGTACTGTCGGCCGCCGCAACCGGCTATTATTCGACGCCGCTGGACCTGGTCATGCGATTCACCATTATTCCGGTCGCCATTATGAACACGGCGTACCCGGCCATGGCTGCGTCCTACCGCAACGACCCGGCCAACACGCAGGCCTTGTTCCGGCGCAGCCTGGTTACTGTGACTGCCGCGCTGTTTCCCGCCTGCCTCCTATGCGTGGCCGCGAGCCACTGGGTGCTGACGCTGTGGTTGGGCGCCGACTTTGCCGGCCATGCCTCTGCCGTGCTCCGGTGGCTTGGCGTGGGCATCCTCCTGACGGCGGTGGACAGCGTGGTGGCCGGGTTGCTGGACGGCATCGGCAAAAGCAGCATCAATGCCAAGTTTTCCTTCGCCGAGCTGGTGATCTATGTGCCCGTGCTGGTGCTGCTGGTCAAAACCGCTGGGATCGAAGGGGCGGCGCTGGGCTGGGCGGTGCGCTGCCTGCTGGACCTGGGGCTGCGCCTTTGGCTGGTGGGACGAAGCTACCCGCCCGCACGCCCGGTGGGC
>CAXTYP010000370.1:0-2820 GCA_964248435.1 uncultured Acidobacteriaceae bacterium
TCGTCCAGCTCGGCTGCCTCAAAATCCTGCTGAGGTATTTATGAGACCGCTTCTATACTCCGCGTGGGAAAACGCCAGGATGAGAGCAGTTTTTAGCGGCAGCCAGGTTAGCAATTTGTGATGGATCAGCTATTGTGATGCAGAGGGAAGCAGCGACGGGAAAAGTCGGCAGGAAGTCCGATAGCATGCGCCCCTATCCGCTGCGGTGCTGCTACCACGGACTGCCTTTTGAGACAACGGAGGTTATGGAATCGTACGATTTGCCTGCAGGCCGTGCTTGCCCGTGGTACTTACCACTCGTCGCTTAGGCCCAAGGCATTGCTTGGTGCACCTCCATACAGTTTGCAACGAAGCTGCTGCCTGCTCGGCAGGAACTCCTTATCCAGGACTGCTCCGCTATGCCCTGCCCGGACATCCGGCACTTGAGGTCTTCTCGGCCACTGGGTACTGCCGGGCACGGTAGCGCCCCAACCAAAAGCGATCTGAAGCGCTCCGGCAGCACGATGTGCGGCACTTTTGCAGTGGTTAGGGACGCATTCAGGCGTAAGTAAGCGGCGACGAGCGCTGCAAAGCCGTGCACGCCGGCCGGCGACGAGGACGTCCGATTCAGGAAGCATGTTTGCCTGCTGCTTCATCAACCATGTTCTACTGAGCCGCTGCCGTGTCTGACGAATCACTTGTTTGCGCCCTCATCTTTCGACCGTAGCCGGAAGCGTCGCAGGCGCACCTCACTAGACAAGCGCCTTCTTGACCCTTGACAGGGCGGCTCGCGCGTAACCACCCAGTTGGAGCTTGTGCCGCAGCTTAGATAGACCCAAGCGGAGCAAAGACGGTCCCGCCACTGCTGAAGCCGCGCTGCGCCTCCGGGCTTAGCGTGTTGGAATCCTTTGGGTATATCCGTTCACTGCACTGGGGTACACCGCTGGGAAGAGTTGTCTTGCGAGGGTGCATGCTGAGCCAGGCCTCCTGCGCTTCGACATCCGCCATAGGCGTGATCGCCACCGAAAACGCAATTGGCACCCATTCGGCGCGAATATCGATAGGGCGTTCATGCCGGCTCCGACAAGAGCGATCACCTTGCATTGTGGAAAAGCGACTCGAGCGTAGGTAGATTGCTCCACCGAAGCTGACGAGTAGCCGGATGTTTTAGGAAGGCTTCTAGATGAGGTTCTTGGGGCAGCATCCTTGTTCCCTTGTCATTTGCATCATCTCGCGTCCGAATTCGCTTTTGCTTTTGGAGGGAGATACTGCTTGAGCAGATCCGTCGTAATTAACGACGCATGCTGTACTCGCGATCAGGATCGGGCGCAGAGGCGAAGCGTGGGCAAAGCCGAGACGTCATGGTCGTACACGGATGAACGGATCCGGTGCAGCGGGAGTCAAGGTGAGGGTGCGGCGTCTGAATTCGGATGCAAAGAGCATGGGCGGTATCAGCCTTCATGACTAGCAAAGTGCCGACCACTCCGGCGATGCTTCGGAACACAGCCCGCCCGCTCACCCTTCGCGAACGCCTGTATGAACGAGAAACGCTTCTCACCACAAAGGAAGTGATGGCTCTGCTCGGAGCTACGCGCGACACGCTCTGCGATTGGGTACGCGCCGGGAAGCTTGCCGCCTATAAGCTGAGCGACGGGTACAAGTTCGAGCCAGTCGCGGTAGCAGACTGGCTCGGCGCCCGCTCGACCTCCTAGCCGGGAAGCAGGGCTCACGCCCCGCTCCGCTTTAAAGGGTCAGCCCGGCGAAGGTGCTGTTACCTGCTCGCGAATCCGGGCCGACTGGTCGTCGCTCGCCGCCAGGTAGCGCAACGTGGTATCCAGGTCCGAGTGGCGCAGCCATCGCTGGATGGTCCGCGCCGACACGCCGGACTCATGATGCATCGTCGCATACGTCTTCCGCAGCTTATGGAGAATTATTCGCCTGCAAACCGGGTGCGTCGCGCAGCACCTGCCTGACTTGCTGTAGCAATCACCGCAGTTCAGCCCCGCCCGAAGCGCGAGCTGCTTGACTGTGCGCAGGAAGTGATCCTCCGTCT
Organism: uncultured Acidobacteriaceae bacterium; assembly: GCA_964248435.1. Taxonomy (GTDB): domain Bacteria; phylum Acidobacteriota; class Terriglobia; order Terriglobales; family Acidobacteriaceae; genus EB88. The sequence goes on from CAXTYP010000370.1 coordinate 2,033, forward strand.
TGCCGCCGCGCAGATCAAAGATCATCCGGGTGTGCGGATACCGGGCGCGGCGCTCGCGCAAAAGTGCCAGCAGGAAGTCCGGTAGCGGAATGCTGCCCTCTTCGCGGTCGTTGGGGCGGAAGCCCAGGTCCAGCTTTTCGCGCACGGTCAATGTTCTGGCTTGCCAGTCTATGTCCGACCAGGCCGCGAACTGAACCTCCTGCTTGCGTCCACCCCCTGGCCAGGAAGAAGTTGACCATGTCTCGCTCACCCTGATCCGCAGCCTGAAGCAGGGCACGCAGCTCGTCCGCCCGATAGCAGGACACGACCTTTTCGGTGTACTTGGGCCAGTCGCCCTTTGCAATGGGCATCGCGAGATGGTGCGAGCGGAGAAAGGTCCTTAGAAAGACGAGCCGGCTGTGGATGGTGCGAGGCGCGTTGCCCTGATCGCGCAGGTGCTGGATATAGTGCAGCACCTCCCTGCGCCCGAGGTCTTCAAGGTACTTGGCCGCAGTGCTTCCGGCTACGCCCCGCAGGGTCTCGCGGTACGCTTCGGCTGTTTTGGGCGCTTTGGTGAGCTGGGTGTCTTCCCCGTAGGTCGCGATGGCTTCCGCAAGCCGGATCTTCGCCTTACACCCATCCTCAACCATCGCAATCCCGGCAGCTCGCGCAGCCGCGACTCGCTCCTTGCGTTCCTTGGCCAGCAGGGCGAGCTGCGGGTCCGAGCCGACATCCTCCCACACGCGCCTGCCGCCCGCGGCGTAGCGCAGGTAGTACACGGCTCCGGGCCATGCCGCGGCTGCCCCCTC
>CAXTYP010000371.1:0-2794 GCA_964248435.1 uncultured Acidobacteriaceae bacterium
CGCGCCCGCGCTCGCCATCCCCGCCGGCAATGGCACCGCCAACCCGCTCAGCGCGCTGCGGGGCCGTGTCGTCGTGCTTAACTTTTGGGCTTCCTGGTGCCCGCCCTGCCTGCTCGAGTTTCCCTCGCTCGCCGCCCTGCAGCACGACCTGCCCGGCATCACCGTGCTCGCCGTCTCCTTTGATCAAGATCCGGCCGCCTACACGCGCTTTCTCGACCGCCACCCCTTTCCGCTGCAAACGGCGCTCGATCCGACCGGCCGCTCCAGCGGCGCCTTTGCTACCACGCGTCCGCCCGAAACCTACATCCTTGATCGCTCGGGTACCGTTCGCCGCAAATTCATCGGCGCACAGGAGTGGACCAACCCGGAGATCGAAAGCTACCTCCGCGCCCTCCAGTAAGCTGCCCGAGCCCCCGGCCCGCCTGTTATCATCAACCGCATATGATGCCCCAGGACGTCCTGTTCCGCTATGCGGAACGCCCCGCGGAACGTACCATGTTTGCGATCGGCCGCTTATCCGAGGTCTACGGCATCCGCGCCGTGCGCGTTGCTGAAGCCGACAAGCAGGTCCGCGTCGAGTTCGACGCCACCCGCCTGACCAAGGTCACCGTGCAGCAGTTGCTGCGGCGCACCGGGCTCGACATTGTTGAAGAGTTGCCGCTCGTTCACGCGCAAGCTCCCATCCCCACCCTGCCTCCCAGCCACTAGCCGGCCGCGCATCCGCTCCCAAAGGCAGGCTGGACACCCGCCCGGCCTCTTGTTATCGTAAGGAAGTGCTCGCGAGCCCTTCGCGACACCGATGTGCGCCCGTAGCTCAGCTGGATAGAGCGACTGGCTACGAACCAGTAGGTCGGAGGTTCGAATCCTTCCGGGCGCACCATGTTTCCCTCCTGCCCCAGCGAGCAGCCCCCTTCCCAAAACAAGTGCCAAAGCTGACCGCGGCTCCTTGCTCGCACAAGGCTGCCTTAGCAATCGCTTCGTTATCGCGACGATAAGACTTTCTAATAACAAAGTCTTCGCTTGCGAAATAACAAAACTGGTTTACTCTTGCTCCAAGTTGAAGCATCGTTGCGAGGTAACTGGTTACAGGATCGGCTGAAGGTAACTTCACGTCCTTGACGCGGTAAGTCAATCCGAGCTGTTGTTGCGGCGCAGGATACAGTCGTCCGGGCTCGATCGACTTCGACAGCAATGCTTTAGTAAGTCAACCTAAGTGCCGGACGATTGATACCAGGTACCGGTTGTGACCCTAACTGTCTGATCTGAGCAAGCTACCGAACCGTCCAATCCAAGGAGCCTCCTTGCTGCGTCCGTCCTTCTTTCTTTCCCTTGCTCTTCTGTCTGGCCTGGTTCCCTCGCCTGCCAGTGCCATCGCACCCCAGGTGAACCATCCTCTCGACGCGCTGACCCCGCCGGAGTACTGGACCATCTACAGAACAGTCCGTGCCGATGGCCACGTCCACGAGAAAACCCTCTTTGCCAGCATCCTGCTGCACGAGCCCGACAAGCAGGCCGTGCTTGCCTGGAAACCCGGCGATCCCATCCCGCGCAAGGCCGACGTTGTTCTGCTCGATGACGGCAAATCCTATGCTGCGGTAGTCGACATTTCTGCGAAAAAGGTCGACGATTTTCACCTGCTCAAGGGTGAGCAGGCCCCGTTTACCAGCGAAGAAGAACACGAAGTCAATGACGCCATCAAGCACGATCCGCGTATCGTCGAAGCTTTGCGCAAGCGCGGCATCACCGACCTGCGCCACACCACCTGCTACGCTACCCCGGCCGGCTTTGTCGACCTGCCGGAGCAGAAAGACCCTTCACGCCGCATCGGTTGGGGCGGCTGCCTTGATGGCGAAGGCGCGATCTCGGGCGAATGGGACCGCGAGGTCGGAGGCCTGTTCTTTGTTGTCGATATGACGACCAAGAAGGTCCTGCGTGTCAGCGACTACGGCGTTGTGCCCATGCCCGAGCCATCCAACATATATGACGGCATGGGCGGCGAAGCCATGGTCAATAGCAAACCCATCCTGGTGACCCAACCCGCGGGACCCTCCTTCTCGATCGACAAGCAAAGCCTCGTCTCCTGGGGGAACTGGCGCTTCCGCTTCCGCATTGACCCTCGCCAGGGCGTCGTGCTCAGCACGGTCGGCATCGAGGACAAGGGCACCGTCCGCTCGGTCATGTACCAGGGCGCGCTGTCTGAAATGTATGTGCCGTACCAGGACCCCGAAGAAACCTGGAACTCGCACGTCTTTCTCGACGGGGGCGAATACTTCATGAACACCGGCCTCGGCCTGGTCAAGCCTCTGGTCGCCGGCATGGACTGCCCCGACTACGCCACCTTTTTCTCTGCATTCTTTTTCAAGGAGGACGGCTCGCCGTTTGAGCGCCCCCAGACCGCCTGCCTGTTTGAGCGCACCAAGGGCGACCCGGCGTGGCGTCATGCCGACAGCAACGGCGTCTTCGGCCGCCCTTCGCGCGAGCTCGTTCTGCGCTCTATCGCAACGGTCGGCAACTACGACTACATTCTTGACTGGCGCTTTGCCGAAGACGGCACCCTGACCGGCGCGGTCGGCGCCACCGGCATCCTTGAGGTCAAACCCGTCACCGACACCGATGTGAGCCACGGCATGTCGGCCGGACTGGAGGACAAAAACGCACCCGGCGGTCCCGTGCAGTTCGGCAACCTGATCGCGCCCGGCACCGACGCCGTCGACCACGATCACTTCTTCTCTTTCCGGCTTGACATGGATGTCGACGGAATGCAGAACGCGTTCATGAGCGACAAGCTGGTGCA
>CAXTYP010000372.1:0-2776 GCA_964248435.1 uncultured Acidobacteriaceae bacterium
CGCGGACGGCGATGGGGACGGCGATCATCAACCTGCTCAATATCCAGCCGGGCGAACGGATCACGGCGACCGTGCCGATGAAGCAGTTCAAGGACGTGTCCGGCTTCCTGCTGATGGCGACCGAGTGCGGCGAAGTCAAGCGGACGCCGCTGTCGGAGTTCACCAACCTCCGCAACAACGGCCTGATTGTCTTTGACATTGAAGAAAACGACGCGCTGAAATGGGTCGCGCACACATCGGGCGACGATGAGATCTTCCTCGTCACCAAGAAGGGCATGTCGATCCGGTTCCCGGAAAGCGACATCACGCCCCGCTCCCGCGCGGCGGGCGGCGTGCGCGGCATCACGCTCTCGGACGCCAACGACGATGTCCTCGTCGGCATGGGCATTGTCCAGCCCGATCTCGACCTGCTCGTCATCGGCGAGCGCGGCATCTCCAAGCGGACCCCGCTGAAAGAATACCGCATCCAAAGCCGGGGCGGCAAGGGCATTCTCACCATGTCGCTGTCGGATAAGACCGGCGACATCGTGGACGCCAAAATCGTCAGCCCTGAAGACCGGCTCCTGATTATGACCCGCGAAGGCATCACGATCCACCTGCGCGTGGACGACATCCGTTCGCTGAGCCGCAACACCCAGGGCGTCCGCGCCATCAACGTCGCCGACGACGACCGCGTCGCCAGCGTCGAGCGCATGATTGACGGCAAGCTCCCCGCCGAAGAAGTCGTGCCGTAGGATGGTAGGCGAAGAAAGGCCCGGCGCGTCTGCGCCGGGCCTTTTCTGTTTTTGCGGTACAATGCAATCAACATCAGCGAGGCCGCTCAAGGAGAATAATATGGCTTATTCTGAAAGGGTTGCGGAACGCTCCTGCCACGAGTGTGGTCAGGTGATGCGCCGCGATATACAAGACTTCACAATCACTTATCAAGGTTGTTCCTCGACGTTCCCAATGCCTGGGTGGTACTGTACCGGAGCAGGCTGCGAGGAGGCGATTGCCGACATGGAGGATATGAAAGTCTCTGACCGAGAACTATACATCTTAAAGGCCAAGGCGCTTGATCGGTTTGCGGTGTCTGGAACCATGCCGTAAACGGCACGGCTATTGGGCGCAGACGCCGCAAACCCCCACTTCGTGGGGCTAAGAAACTACCTCCGAGTAGGGCGTAGGGCTTGCCCTACCCTTTGTATGATTGTGTCCGTGATACCAACATGGAACAGGAAGTGAGGAGAGGAGGGGCAAGCCCTACGCTCTACAGGTGCGATCCAATCCGAGTGCGCCGAAGGCGTAGTTCCCGGCGTCTGCGCCCAATAGCCGTGCCGTTTACGGCATGGTTCAGAGATCGCCTAAAAACAGTTTTCGATAGCTCTCCTCCGCCTGCTGATAACTTTGCTCCATATCCAGCCAGTGAATAGGAGCATCTTCAGAACAGCGTGGTAATACCGCCCCCTTGATACTTAAGCCAAACAAAAAGGGCCGTCGCTCGCTCGTCCGCTGGCTCAAACCCCACGCATCATGGAGTTCGCCGTTAAGCCAGGATGCATTGTTGTACCCGTAACCCACGACCGCAATGATCCCGGCAAATGGTTTAAAGGCAAGGCCCCCGTAGTTGGCGAAAGCAAAGCTGTACTCGCTGGCAAGAAGCCATTGGCATAGCTTCTTAACCTGCGCCAGCTCCTGCTCTTCTTCAAGACAAGATATGTAAAGCAATGGGCGCGGAGCTTCCATCATATTTCACTCGCTTCCTGATGCCATTCAACCAGCGCATAAATATCACTCAAAGCCAGCGTCACTTCGACCGACGGCAGGGCAATCGTGCTTTCAATGCCTGTGATCTCGCGGTATTCCCAGTAGCCGTCGCGGCGGGTATAAAGCTCGGCGCGGGCTTCGTGCTGGGAGACTAAGAGGTAGTCGGTGAAGGTGGGAATGGTCCGGTAGTGCTGAAACTTTTCGCCCCGGTCGTAAGGTTCGGTCGAGTCGGAGAGGACTTCGACGATTAGGAGCGGGTTTGCCAGCGTGTCGGTGCGGCCCCGGTAAAACGACAGCGGGCCGCAGGCGACGGACACGTCGGGGAAGGTGTTGACGCCGTCGCCGGTGTGGACTCTCATGTCCGAGCCGAACACTCGGCAGCCCTTGAACAGCAGCGCCGCCCGAAGCGCCGCTGCGATATTGACCGCAATGGTGCTGTGATCGGCTGTGCCGCCACTCATGGCGCGGATTTCGCCATTGACATATTCCCAGCGGCCGAAGTTTCTGCGCTCGAATTCGAAGTATTCGGCTTCGGTGTAAGTGGTTTTTTCGGCGTAGGGTAGGAATGTCTCGGCAAGCGCCATTGTGATGCTCCTCGTTCAAGGTAAGAGTATACCCGCCCGCACAGGCTCTCGTCGCGGAGGACATTGCCGATTGTTTTGCCTCCGCCCTCTCCTTTTCGGTCTTCCCTGCCGAGAATACCGGTATAACTACCAGTCTTTCGAAGGAGAACGCCCCTGATGATCGCTCATGCTCCCATTATTGCCCAGGCCGCGAAACCCAAATCCGCCGTGAACGCTTCCGTCGCCGTCCGGGTCAGCACGCTCGGCGTCGGTGTCGAAGCCGGCGTCCTCGCCGCGCCGAACATCGCCCTGCGGCTCGGCTACAGCGGCTACTCGTACAGCCACACGCAGACCTCCAAAGACGTCATGTACGACGGCAAGCTGAAACTGAGCAGCGTCCAAGCGCTGGCCGACGTGTACCCGTCGAAGTCCGGCACGTTCCACTTCACCGCCGGGCTGGTGTTCAA
>CAXTYP010000373.1:0-1572 GCA_964248435.1 uncultured Acidobacteriaceae bacterium
GTGCCGGCCGGGAGAGCTGCCGCGTTTGCCGGCCCGCCGGGCAGCCCTACGACGGTGTAGCGGTCGTCCTCGACCGACGAAATGGGTCGCTGCTTATTACGCGCCAGGTCCCACCATTCATTCGAGCCGATGCCGTGTCCGTCGGTGTAGGCACCGGTGCCGAGGGTCGCGTGGCCGGGCGCGGTTTTGGTGTTGGCATAGCCGTAATAGCAGTCCGGAAAGTACGCCCCGTGGTCGAGAAACAGCCGAAACCCGCGCCCTTTGAACTCCGCCCGGTATCGCTGGAGGTAGTCGGCCCGGAACTGGTCGATGACCAGCAGCACCACCAGCTTGGGGTGACCATCGTAGGCCGCCGCATGCGCGACGGAACTGATCGAAAGCGGGATGGTGGCGCAAACGAACAAGGCCAGCGAGCGCTGGAGCTTTCTGGGGAGAGGTGAAGTGTGGAGGCTGGGCGGCATCGCTTCTATGCTACCGCTCGCACTCGTCAGGCCCGCTCCGCCCATGGCTTTTCGGCTTCCGGCGTTCCCGCAGGCCCCTGCACCAGCCGGTCCGCCACGGCACCGGTTACAAACGAGTACACCCCTTTGCCCAGCAGATCGATCCACTGCTCATCCACGGGCCAGGTCCATGGGGGCGCGCCGACGCCGGTCGCGTTTTCAAGTGTCTGGTCATTCAGCAGCCGAAGGTTGAGGTGCAGAAACGACCCCGCCGGTCCGCGAACGCCTGCTTCGGCCATGAGCCCGCGCACGGCACCCAGCAGGATTCCCTGGCCCCAATGCATCACCCAATTCATGCCGAGCCGCTCGCGGTCCGGCTTGTGGGGCTGGCCCAGCAGCTTTTCCAGCGTGTGGGCCGGCACGTACGAGTTCGGGCGAGCCGTGAGCTTTTGTTCGGCCTTCTCGACCAGGGTCATCGCGGCCACGCCTGCCGCCCCGGCCAAGAGTCCTCGGATTGCTGCTTGCTTCGTCATGCGACCTCGGTAGCGGGTTCTGCCTCGTGTCGTTTTCGCTCGCCATGCCTGCATGGACAGGCAAAACATGATGGTGAGATGCGCGTGGTTTGCCGGGCTGCCATTCGAGCCTTGCAGGCGCGATTGACTGGTCGGCCTATGCCGTTACCAACGAGCTCTTTGCCGGGCCTGGACTGCCGTTTACACTCCGGGCATGCCGCCACGATCGATCATCCATACGGGGCTCCTTGCTGGAGCCCTGCTTGTTTTCGCTTCCCTTGCCCACGCACAAACTCCTGAATTACCCACGGTTTATGGCATGCTGACGGATGCCGGCAGCCCGGAGCGCTTCCGCGTGGAGGGGGATGACGTGGTCTGCAAGCCCACGACGGTGACGCAGGTCGAGATTGCCCCTGGCAAACGCGAGGGCCATGTGGGCTGCGAGCCGTTCCGTTTGGGCCAGACTGTTGGCGTGTATGGCAAGCGCAATCAGCAGCAGCATGCGATAGAGGCTACAAAGATTGAGGTCGAACCATGGAAGCCGCGCAAGCTCAACGGCTACGCAGTGGTGGAGCGGCAGCCGGTGCAGGATGGCACTGTTTGGACGGTACGCGCCGACG
>CAXTYP010000373.1:1672-2735 GCA_964248435.1 uncultured Acidobacteriaceae bacterium
GTGGTGGAGCGGCAGCCGGTGCAGGATGGCACTGTTTGGACGGTACGCGCCGACGGCTACCGTTTGCTGCTCAATGCGAAGACCGATACCCGGTTCGCACCGACGATGCACGACTTTCATGATGTCGAGGCCAACACCTGGGTGCGCTACGCGGGCCGTCAGCAGCAGGACGGCACGGTGGCGCTGGACACGGCGGAGTTTGCGCCGAATGTAGTCAACGAACGGGAAGCGAAGCTGCGCGAGAAGCGCGAGTTCGACCCGGCTACGGTGACCGAGAGCGATCGGCAGGGCGGCTTCAGCAAGGCGTTTCGGGGTGTCGATCCGAAGCGGTTCCCGGCCTACAACGACGCGGCTTTGCAGCAAAGGATCGACACACTCGGGCAGCGACTGGTGCCCGCCTACCAGGCTGCCTTGCCCGACAGCAACCCGGCCAAGATCCATTTCCGGTTCCAGGTGATCGATCGCAAGAACGTCCATGACGCGCTGGCCTTGCCGAGCGGGATCATCCTGATTCCGCACCAGGTGATCGAGCGCCTGGCGAACGACGACCAGGTGGCCGGTGTGCTCGCCGATGGCATCGCCACGGCGCTGGAGAAGCAGGAGTTTCGCATGATCCCAACCGCGCAGAAGATGACGGCGGCCCAGGTCGCGGGTGAGGTGGGCGGTGCTTTTGTGCCCGGCCTGGGGCTTGCCTCGCTTTTCGCCGGAGACGCGGCGGCGGAGAAGATGCTGCGCCGAGCGGAGGACCAGAGCGGCCGCGTGAGCCTCCAGCTGTTGCATGACGCGGGCTTCAACATCGCCGAAGCGGCGATGGCTTGGTGGCTGCTGTCTTCGTCCAAGCCGAAGCCGATGACGGAAATTCCGCTCCCGTACCGGGCGGCCTACCTTTATGGGGAGATTTACAGCACGTGGCCTCCATCCGCGCTGACCCAGCCCGTGCCGACCCAGCCTGCACCGGCCCAGCCTGCGGCGGAGTTGTCCACGCGTTAACTCCCCGAAATCAGTCCGGAACCGGTTAAGATAAGCCCGGTATGCATGATCTGGCACTATTGCGCGGCAACCT
>CAXTYP010000374.1:0-2734 GCA_964248435.1 uncultured Acidobacteriaceae bacterium
TACCTCACCGTCATCAGCGATGCGCCTCTAAACGCTTAAGGAGCCGCGCCAAGCTGCTGGTCGGGGGCGATCAAGGACTGCTCATCCTCGAAAGCTGCGCGAAAGCACGCAACCCGAAGCCGGCTCTGTTTCTTGAGCCAGGCAGTGACAACCGCATCATGATGCATCTCCGCCGGACAAAGGTTGTGCGCTGCCCTTGCTCCTCCCCATGCCGCCCCTTACACTAAAGATTGCTGTAAGGAGTGCCGCTTGATGCCGAAACTGCTTTCCCCCTCTGCCAAACACACCGCTTCTCTTTTTTCCGCAGCCTCTGCCGTGCTTGCCTTGGTGGTGATGACAGCTCCCGCACGGGCCCAGCAGTCTCCCGCTCCCGGGACGGCGGACATCCAGCCGGTCTCCGCCGATACGAGTGCCTCGGCCGACATTTCGAGCGCCAAGGCGAACGCCGCCGCCGCCCAGGCCCTGCTCAACGCGGAGCGCCCGGTCACCGATCCCGGCGGCAAGAGCGACCCCAACAGCCCGCTCAACCGCAAGCTGTCGGACAAGGAACGGTTTACCCAGCAGAAAGAGCTGCGGCAGGAGTTAAAAGGGCCGTACAAGAAGTGGGCGAATGAGGACGTGCGCTGGATCATCACCGACCAGGAGATGAAAGCCTTCAGGTCGCTTTCAAACGACGAAGAGCGCGACGCGTTTATTGAGCAGTTCTGGCAGCGCCGCAACCCGGATCCCGAGTCGCCCGAGAACACCTTCCGCGACGAGCATTACCGGCGTATTGCCTATGCGAACGAGCATTTTGCCGCCGGCAAACCAGGCTGGATGACCGATCGAGGCCACATGTACATTGCTTTCGGCAAGGCCGACTCGATCGATTCGCACCCGTCCGGCGGCTCCTATGAACGACCGATGGAAGAAGGCGGCGGCTCCACCTCCACCTTTCCCTTTGAAACCTGGCACTACCGCTATATCGAGGGCGTCGGCGACAACATCGATATCGAGTTCGTGGACACGTGCATGTGCGGCGACTACCACATGACCCTGGACCGGTCGGAAAAGGACGCCCTGCTGCACGTGCCGGGCGCGGGCGCGACCATGTACGAGCAGATGGGGCAGGCCAAGCAGGCCGACCGCTTCAAGGGCGGGCTTGAAAACCTGGGGAACGGGCCCTTAAGCAGCATGCAGCAGTCCAAGCAGTTCGACCGCTTGGAGCGCTTTGCCAAGCTGCAGGCACCGCCGGTGATCAAGTTCCAGGACCTGAAGCTGAGCGAGTTCCTGTCGACGCACAAAGTGCTGAACGGGCCGTTTTTCCCGTTTGACGTGCGCACGGACTACGTCAAGGTCACCGACGACACGGTATTGATGCCCATCACGATCCAGATCCGCAACCGCAACGTCACGTTTTCGACCAAGGACGGGGTTTCCAAGGGCGAGGTTCATATCATCGGCCGGGTCACCAACATCACCGGCAAAATCGTGCAGTCGTTTGAAGACACCGTCGAGGTGACCGAGCCGAGCGAACTGCTGCCGAAGCTGATGGACAACTCGCAGCTGTACTGGAAGGCGTTGCCGCTGCGCCCGGGCCGCTATCGCGTCGATATCGCGATCAAGGACGTAAACAATGCCGACCATATCGGCACCTGGGCGCAGGGCGTGGTGGTGCCGCGCTACGATGACGACCGCCTGTCGGCTTCCTCGTTGATCCTGGCGGCCAAGATGGAGAAGGTTCCGTCGAAGGAGATCGGCACGGGCAACTTCATTATCGGCAACACCAAGCTGCTGCCCATGGTTGCGCCCACCCAGATGCAGCCGGCTATCTTCCACAAGAACCAGAACCTGAACTTCTGGATGCAGGTTTACAACCTGGGCATCAACCAGGACTCGAAAAAGAACGGGGCCACGATCAACTACCAGATCATCAACCTGGCGGATGGCAAGCCGATCTTCTCGACGGATGAAAACTCGGCCACGCTGGGCGCAAGCTCCGACCAGATCACGCTGGCCAAGAGTGTGCCGCTGGCCTCGGTGCCGGCCGGCAAGTACAGCGTCAAGGTAAGCGTCAACGACGGGGTATCCAAGCAGGAGATCGCCCAGACCGCTCCCTTTACCGTGGAGCAGTAACGATCTTTTTTCGAGAGCATGCCGGGGTCCAAACCGGCATGTTCTTGAAAATTGCGTTACACTTCGGTCACGAGCCGCGGGAACAGCGCGGAAATGGCGATCGGCCGGCAGAGCCGAAGCCCGTAGTCGATTCAGGGAGCAGCGCAAAGAAACGGATTCCTGATACACGAGTGACCACCCAGTCTCCAAGATTCGTCGGCCTTGCCGTCGCGTTCGTTGCGGGCACCCTTCTTTCCACCGTGGCCCAGGGCCAGGACGCAGCACGTCCCGCGAACCCTGGCTCGTCCGACGCGGGCCCGTCCTTCGATGGAAGGATGCGGTCCGGTATATCGGGCGTCGTACGCGACCGCGCCGGGCGTCCACAGGTCGGTGCCGTCGTGGAACTGCTCGATGCGGAGTCGGCTCCCCTGTTTCGCACCTTTACCGACGACCGTGGCCATTACAGCCTGCCGCGGCTGAGCGCGGGCTGGTACCAGGTCCAGGCCAGCAACACACTTTATCTGCCGGCCCTTCGGCCCGGGCTTCGACTCCTTGCAAACTCCAAGGCCATCGTCAACCTGACCCTGAGCACCGCGTTTGAAGTGCTGAACTGGCTGCCGGCGCAGCCGCGCGACGCCCG